>CBFCWZ010000032.1:0-18181 GCA_965601935.1 uncultured Ilumatobacteraceae bacterium | reverse complement strand
TCCCTCCGGCGACCACCGCCGCACCACCGGTCGACGCGCACCCGACTGTGGCGACGCTGAACGAGGAGTTCGCCTGGAGTGTCGTCACCCCCGCTGCGATGTGGGAGCCCCGGGCAGGGTTGCGAGTGGTCGAACTCGACGGACGTCTGTTCATGCTCGGTGGCCGCACACCGAACGAATCGACGATTCCGGGTGACAGTGTCATCCACGGCGACGTGTGGGTCTCGGACGACGACGGTGCCTCCTGGACGGAGATCGTGGAGGAGGCGCCGTGGCCGGCGCGGGCGTACTTCCAGGCGGTGGTGAAGGACGAGATGATCTACGTCCTCGGTGGGCAGGACTTCGGACTCGAGGAGAACCCGTTCTGCGCCCTGCTCGAGCAAGGGGTCGAGCCGCCACCCGGTCTCGGCATCGACCCCGACGCACCGTGCCCGGAGTTCCTACCGACCTCGAACTTCTTCGACGACGTGTGGCGCAGCCCCGACGGTGTCTCCTGGGAGCAGATGACGCCGGCGGCCCCGTGGGACGGTCGGGCCGGACTGTCGGCGGTGAACCTCGGCGAGTCGATCTATGTGATGGCAGGTTCACAGAACGACGACTCGTCGATCATCGGGCCGGGAGGGCCGCAGCGGATCTACTACAACGACGTGTGGCGCAGCACCGACGGCGCCGAATGGGAACAGGTCACCGGCGCCGCCCCCTGGGAGCCCCGAGCCGGCGCCGCCGTCGTCGCCCGAGACGACCAGATGTACCTCTTCGGCGGCGAGGACGGGTTCACGTGCGAACCGCTCCCCGACTGCGAGGCGCCGTACTACAACGACGTCTGGGTGAGCTCGGACGGGGCGACCTGGGATCTCGTCACCGAGGCCGCCGGGTGGAGTCCCCGACCGGGACACGTGTGCGAACTCGTCGTCGACCAGTTCCTCTGTTTCGGTGGTTTCGGATTGGTCGAGAACCCCGACGACGTGTGGGCGAGCAGCGACGGCCGCGAGTGGACACTGCTCGACAGCCCGCCGTGGAACGCCACGGACCCCGCCGAGGTGAAGTACGACTTCGATGCACTCGTCGTCGACGAGACGACCGTTCTCACCCTCGGCGGCGACCGGGAGACCTTCGACTTCACGGATCCCGAGAACTACCTCCGCGTCGACAACGACGTCTGGAGTTTCGCCCCGACGGGCTGACCTGGCGAGGGCTTCCCCTCCCCCACAGGTGGACGCAGTGTGGATCACGTCGGTGCCGGCCCGATCTGGTCCCCTCGGTCCGAGATGGTCACCGGTAGCCTTCCCGTGATGTCGGCCACCTCCACCGAGACCGACGTGGCGAGCGACGCAACGGCGAACGACGCCGCCGGCTCGGCGCCAGACCAGGGGTCCATCCCCGTTGCCGGCGCACTGGTTGCGATCCTTGTCGTCGCTGCGGCGTTGCGGTTCTACGGTCTCGGAGACGACAGCCTTTGGGACAACGAGATCCTGAGTGTCCAGCGAGCGAAGGCGCCACTCTCGGACGTCCCCGAACTCCTTCGGGCGGGGACTCATCCGCCGCTCTACAGCCAAGGGGTGTTGCGCCCCTTGTTCATCCTCGGTCAGAACGAGTTCGTGCAGCGTTTCCCGAGCGCCGTGTTCGGGGTGGTCACCGTGGCACTGACCTACGTTCTCACCCGTCGGACGTTCGGACGGCAGGCCGGGCTCGCCGCGGCGGCTCTTCTCGCCGTCCTCCCGCTCCACGTGTACTACTCCCGCGAAGGCCGGATGTACGCGCTGCTCGCCTTGCTGGTGACGCTGTGGATCGCCTCGCTTCTCGTCGCGCGGCGGCGCAACACGCGATGGGCCTGGGCGGTGTACGCCGTGCTGGGCGCAGCAATCCTCTACACCCACTACTACGCCGGCCTCACGATCGCCGCGGTCCTCGCCGTCACCGGTGCGACGTACCTGACCACGTCGTCCGACACGGCGACACGTCGACGGTGGCTCGTCTCGAGCACGGCGATCGGGCTGCTCTTCCTTCCGTGGCTGCCCACGTTCCTGCACCAGCTCCGGAACTCTTCGTCGAACCTGCCGGGCCGACCCATCGGCGAGACTCCGGACCTGCTCACCCAGTTCTTCACCGGATTCGCTGACGTGCCGGCCATCGTCAAGGCGCTCGTCCTCGTTGCGATCGCGGTCCTGACCGTTCTGCTCCTGGGCTCTGTCCGGCGAGCCTCTCGGACCCCGGATTCCGATCTGTTTCCCGTCCTCGTGATGATCGGGGCGGTCGTCGGGACGATCCTGTTGGCCGTCGCCGTCTCCTTGTTCAAGCCGATCCTGTATGTCCGCTACTTCGCCGGCGTGCTGCCGACGTTCTGTGTCCTGCTCGCGGCGGCAGCCGTCGGTGCCCGGCGCCGTGTGGTGGGCTGGGTGGCGTACGGCGTGTTGTTCCTCGTGAGCATTGCCTTTGTGATCCCGGTCGTGACCGAATCATGGCGACCAGACTTCGGCGGCGTGATCGATCGCATCGTGGAGATCGAGCCCGACGCCGCCGTCTTGTTGGTTGCGGGCCCGAATCGGCTCGAGATCGCTCTGTCCGGCCTCGATCACTACAACGGGGACCGGATTCCGGTGCAGAGGATCGAGATCGCCGGTGCGGACGAGGGGGTGGCAGACGCCATCGCCGACCTGAACTCCGATCCGAGCCACGTCTGGCTTCTCCAGCACCAGGAGATACGGAGGATCGATGCCCCCGACGGTTTCGACGTGACCTTCGAGGAGCGCTACGACAGCCACTTCTTCGAGTACGACTTCCCGATGCGGCTGACCCTTCTCGAATCGGCTCCCTGACATGGACCGCAGCGACAACGCCTCCGACCACGGGCGCACCGAATCGATCTGTGCGATTCTCCCGGCGTACAACGAGTCGGAGAACCTCCCTGAGGTCATCGGTGAGTTGGCGACCGTGCTCGACGAGGAGTTCGCGGAATGGCAGATCATGGTGGTCGACGACGGAAGCGTCGACGACACCGCGAAGGTGTTGGACGACATCGAGTCGAGATACCCGCAGGTGTCCTCCATCCGGATCCGGGTCAACCGGGGGAAGAGCAACGCCCTGCGGATCGCATTCGAATCTGTTTCGACCGATCTCGTCATGCTGATGGACGCCGACGGTCAGGACGACCCAGCTGCGCTCCCGCTGCTGCTCGAGCAGATCGATCTCGGGTTCGATCTCGTCACCGGCCGACGACACGTCCGCCACGACCGCTTTCTGAAGCGCACCACATCGAAGCTGTACAACCTGGCGACCGCCAAGATGACCGGGGTCGACGGCTCCGACTTCAACAGCGGCTTCAAGGTGATGCGAAGGGCCGTCGCCGATCAGCTGAGCCTCTATGGCGAGCTGCACCGATACATCCCGGTCCTCGCCGCATGGAGTGGGTTTCGAGTCACCGAGACGGACGTCAACCATCGCGACCGACTTCACGGCAGTTCCAAGTTCGGCGGTAATCGGTTCTGGCGCGGCATGCTCGACCTGTTCACGGTGAAGTTCCTGATCACCTACGACCGCCGTCCCTTCCATCTCATCGGCGGGCTCGGGCTCACCGTCGGTGCGGTCGGGGTGGCGCTCCTGGTGTGGATGCTGGTCGAGCGGATCATGGGCAACGCCGTCGGCGACCGACCGGCGCTCCTCGCCGGGGTGACGCTCTTCGTGGTCGGGGTGCTGCTGGTGAGTGTGGGGCTTCTCGCAGAGTTGATCCTCCATCTCCATCACGAGCGACGTCGTGATCTGCAGCGCGCCCTCGACCAGCGCGCACCTGGCGACCGCGGGCGCTAAGTGGGGGTGATGGCCGACTCCGTCGAACTTCCCGGCCGACGCGACGAGGCGACGACCCAGAACACCAGCTCGACGCCGACGAGCAGCAAACGTACGAGAACGATCGGCACGAGGGCCTCACCGGCCGGCGTGGAGGACAGGGCGAGCAGAATCGCCTCGCGGGCACCGAGTCCACCGGGCAGGGGTGTCGCGATCGACACGCCGAGTGCCAGGCAATAGGCCGCGACCGCAGCCGCTGGGGTGTCGTCGATGCCGCTCGCGTCCACCAGGAGCGCGTAGGCCAGGCCGTGCAGGAGAACGCCCGCCGCCGCCAGCACCCCGCAGCGGGTCAGTCGACCCTGCGGTGGGACGAGCGTCGGGCGCTTCAGCACCTCGGCGAACCGCCCCGCCTGCGCCAGCACGAAGGTCAGCACACGTCGGTCGAGACACACGGGAACGCAGATGCCGAGGAGTGCGATCGCCGTTGGCCAGCCGAACGACGACGAACCGATCAGCCCGAGAGAGACACCGACCACGACCAGTGACCCGGTGTGGACGGCCCAGAGAACGCCGGCGGCAAGACGCGGGATGCCCCTGCTCACCAGTGCCGTCACGGCACCCGCCGCATGGGCGACACCCATCGGGACGTACTTCGCCGGCTGGGTGACATGGAATGCCCAGCGCCGGTCGCCAGGAGTCCCGGATCCGGCCCCGAGAACAACCATCGCTTCCCCGATCGCCAACTGACCCGACCCGAGCAGGACCACCGCACCTGCGATCGGCAGGGAACCAGGGAGCGGACTCCCGCTGATCCGACTCCAGCCGTCGGCCAACTGCAGGGCGATGAACACTGCGCTGGTGGCTGCCAGCCCGATGATCAGCGCCCTGCGAACCGTCACACCCCGGCGGTGGTCGGTGTCGGTTCGAGGAGCAGCAGGGTCCACGGAAACGCTCGACCGCGGGCGACGATCGAGAAACGATTCTCGACGAACCGTTCGAAACCCGACCGGGACCAGTGCTGGACGTGCTCGGGATCACTGCCCCACCGACGCACGTTCTTGAGCCGCAACAGGTTCATGCCACGGAAGTAGGGCTCTCTCGGGACACTGAGGAGTACATGACCGGTGGTGAGGGACCCGAGCAACCGGAGCGCAGCATCAGGATCGTCGAGGTGCTCGAGAACCTCGAGCATCATGACGACATCGAAGGTGTGCGGGAGGTCCCTCAGATCCCGCACATCCGCGCAGATGATCTCGGCCCGAGATCCGATTCGTTCGCGGGCGTGGGCCACTGCGGTGTCGGAGCGATCGACTCCGACGAGAGTGGCGTCGAGGCCGGCCTCGAGCAACGCCTCCAACACGAATCCTTCACCACATCCCAGGTCGAGGACGGACCCGGGCCGATGCACCTCGAGCAGCCGGATCACCTCGCGGTGGAACCGGTCGATGAGGTAGCGCTGTGCGGGATTCCCCGTCTCGTGCTTCTGGAGGTTTCCGCTGACCCTGCGGCCCGACGCCGTCACGAGTCGAGTGCGGCGTGCGGTCCCATTGCGTCAGCTTGGCAGAGCACACCTGGGGTGGCAAGCGGGGACGGCAAGGGCGGCGACCAGCGCAGGCATCCATCGAAGCAGGACCCGCGAACCGATCGCGACGGGACCACGTCTCGGGTCGCCATGGCCGTCCGTGGTCTGCCGGTTAGGGTCCCCGCGGTGTTCCGAACGGGCCGCGGAAGGGCGCTGGTCGATGTCGAGATCGTGATCGTGGCCGCCCTCGGCGTTGCCGTCCGGCTCCGACAGTTCCTGTCCGGTCGCTCACTGTGGGTCGACGAGGCACTGGTCGCCAACGACCTTGCCGAACTCAGCATCGTCGAGGCGCTCACCCAGCGCTCGCCTCGCAACCAGTTGGCACCGCCCGGCTTCTGGGTCGTCAGCCACCTCGCTGATTCGATCTCGTCGGACGAGATGATGCTGCGGCTCTTCCCCTTCCTCGCCGGAGTGACGCTCGTGGTGATCACCGTGGCGTATGCCACCCGTCGGATCGAGCGTCGCTCGGCACGGCTTCTCCTGGTGGGCGTGATCGCGCTGTCCCCGTCGTTGATCTACTACTCGGCCGAAGTGAAGCAGTACGGGGTCGAGGCACTCCTCGGGATGGTCACGATCGTGGCCGTCGCCGAGCGGGAGGCGCTCGGGCGCGGCGGCGCCGTCGTCCTGGCGATGGTGTTGCTCGCGTTCAGCCTGCCCGGCCTACTGATCGTCCCCCTGCTCGGATCGCTCTGGTTCGCCATCGAGGTCCGCGAACGCGGGTTCCACGGAGCAACCCGGTATCTCGCCGCGCCGGGTGCGGCGATCTTCGGGATGTGGGCGCTGTCGTTGGCGTGGGCGCAACTGGCGAAGCCAGGGATCATGCAGGGGTTCTGGGCCGACGCCTTCGCCCCCCTCCCGACGGGCGCCGACGGGATCGGGTGGTGGGTCCGCACGATCACAGGACTGTCACATCTGACGTTGTCCAACATCGGTGTTCCGCTCCACACCGAGGATCCCGCATGGCTCGCTGCGGGGACCCAGATCGTCGCGCTGGCACTGTGGGGGCTGGTCGTCGCCGGTATCTGGCGTGTCGCGTCGATCGTCCTCCGCGCCGGCGCCCGGGGCCGAACCGACTCGCCTGCGATCTCCAACTGGCTTGCCGCCGTTCCCGTCGCAGTGGTGATCGGCGTGGCATTCGCAGCCGCCTCGGTGCTCGAGCTCTATCCGTTCCGCGGCCGGCTCATCCTGGTACTCGTTCCGCTCATCGCAGTGGCAGCCGCCCATGGTCTCGACGTCATGCTCGATCCCCGGCCGTTCCCGAGACTTCTTCCTCGCAGAGTGGCCCGAACGATCGTCGGCGCCGCTGCGCTCGTGGTGGGGTTGGCCGCCGGAACGGCGGCGCTCCGACTTCTCGTCGACCCGCACGACCGCTGGGATGTCGAACCGGCGATCGAATGGATCGCCGACAACGCGGGCGAGGACGACGCCGTCGTGGCGTATTGCCTCTCGGATCAGCAACTGCGCTACTACCAGGCACACCTGGACGAGGCGGGCCTCGTGAGGGAGCGCTGCCTCACCAGCTTGGCACCGGAGGCCGTGCTCGAGCAGGCCGGAGACCGCCGGATGTGGTTCCTACACGGTCACATCCGTGACGACCGAGACGCTGTCGAACTCATTGCGGAGCATCCGTCGGTGGTCGAGACGTTCCGCTCCGAGAGCGTGATCGCCGTGCTGCTCGAACCCGATTCCGTCGACCAGTAGCCGGGAGCCAAGGTTGTCGAGTCACACCCTTGCGGAAACCGGACGGCGTGGCCCGGACGGGAATCGTGGTGCTTCCGTGAGCCCGCGGCCGCGTCGCCCGATACCGTCGACCGCGGTGGCGTTCCGGTCACGGTCGGTTCTACAGGCCGTCACCGGTCGACGGCATCGAGCGATCGGTTCCGATCGTCCGCCCAAGTCACACGAAGGAACTCAATGGACGAGCTCAATTCACGGGCGTTCCGCAATGTCGGGCTCCTCACGGTCGACGCGGCGGAGGCTCCCGAAGTAGTGACATCGGCGTGGATCGACGAGCAACTCGCCGACACCTACGCGCGCAACGGCCTCGAGCCCGGCGCGCTGGCGAACCTCGCCGGAGTACGCGAACGTCGGTGGTGGCCGTCGGGTGTGAGCTTCGACGAAGCTGCCGCGCTCGCCGGTCGCTCGGCCATTGCGGCGTCGGGCGTCGATCCGCAGCGCATCGGCATGCTCGTGTCGACGTCGGTCTGCAAACACCATCTCGAGCCGTCGGTGGCGTGCGCGGTGCATCATCGACTCGGACTGTCACCCGGATGCACGAACTTCGATGTCGGCAACGCCTGCTTGGGATTCCTCAACGGCATGGAGATCGCAGCGACGGCGATCGATGGCGGGCTCATCGAGTACGCGTTGATCGTCGATGGGGAAGGCAGCCGCCAGACCCAGGAGCGCACGATCGAACGGCTCCGTGGGCCGGATGCGACCGCCGACGATGTCTTCGCCGAGTTCGCCTCGCTCACCCTGGGCTCCGGGGCCGCTGCGGCCGTACTCGGGCGGATGGACGCCAACCCCGACGCACACCGCCTCGTCGGTTCGGTCGCCCGCGCCGCCACCGAGCACAACGAATTGTGCATCGGTGACCTCGACAGGATGGTCACCGACAGTCGGGGTCTGCTGCTCGCCGGCCTCGATCTGGCCGGAGATCTGTGGACCGACGCGATCCGGCACTTCGACTGGAAGGACATGGACTGGTACATCGCCCACCAGATCAGCCTCGTGCACACGCGGATGATGGCCGAGCGGATCGGGATCGACGTCGACCGCATTCCGCTGACCTTCCCCCATCTCGGGAACGTCGGCCCCGCCGCCATCCCGATCACCCTCGCCGGCGTCGCCGACCGCATCCAACCGGGCGAGCGTGTGCTGTGCATGGGAATGGCGTCCGGACTGAACGCCAGCGGCCTCGAAATCGCATGGTGACCGCGTGAGCGCCTCCCCGAGTGGCAGGCCCTCCCCCAACGACCTCCGTTCGTGGGGGGTCGACCCTGCGTGGTCGCGGACGATCGAGGTGCCCTCCCACGACGGTGCAGCACACGGGTGGCACCTTCTCGACACCGCCACCCCGCATCCGGAGGCCGTCGTCCTGTGCGTCCACGGCAATCCGACCTGGGCAGCCTCCTGGGTGCCCCTGCTCGAGCGGCTCGCCACGACACACCGGCTGATCGCCGTGGACCAACTCTCGATGGGCTTCAGCGATCTCGTCCCACCGCGCGACTTCGCCGAACGGGTGGCCGATCTCGATGACGTCATCGCCGCGCTGAGGCGTGAGATCCCCGACCTCGGGGCGGGAGTCCCGCTGGTGTTGGCCGGACACGACTGGGGCGGCGCCATCGCAATGGGATGGGCAGCCGAGCATTCCGATCAGCTCGCGGGATTGATGCTCTGCAACACCGGCATCGGGGTTCCGGCGGGACGACGAGCACCCGGCCTGATCCGTCTCGCTGCAGCAGGTCCGCTGCGCGACCTCGTGTGCCGACGGACGCGCATCTTCGTCGACGGCACCATCATGATGTCCCGGCGCCGGCTCGACTCCGCTCAGCGAGCGGCACTCCGGGCGCCGTACCGCACCACCGAGCGGCGCAGGGCGATCGCCGATTTCGTCGGTGACATCCCCCTGCGCGACGACCACCCTTCGGCGTCCCGTCTGGCCGCAGTGGCGGAGCGGCTCCGGGACCTCGACGTCCCGGTCCTGCTTGCCTGGGGCAGCGCCGACCCCGTCTTCGACGACGACTTCCGTGCCGACCTCGCCGCCCGCATGTCCCACGCCGTGCAACATCGAATCGCCGACTGTGGCCATCTGGTCGTGCCCGAATCGGCCACGGAGGCCCGTCGATCGAACCGACGGTCGGGCGGCAGACACGAGCGTCGGGACGTGGCCGAGGTCGCCGCTCTGTGGCTCACCCGGCTCGCCGACGCGGCCGACGACGACGATGCGGCTGCCCGCCAGGCCGATCACCGGCCGCGACCACGCGACCCCTGGTCGGTCATGAACGATCGGCCCCCGAACAGGGCCGCCTTCGTCGACCTCGGCGGAGATCGCATCACCTGGAGCCAACTCACCGACGCGGTGCAGCGCGTCACCGATGGTCTCCGGGCTGCCGGACTCAGGGCCGGGGACCGTGTCGCCGTGGTCACGCCACCGGGCGTCGACCTGGTGGCGGTCGTCTACGGAATCTGGCGCGCCGGCGGCGTGACCGTGATCGCCGACCGCGGGCTCGGGGTGCGTGGCATCGGAGCCGCACTGCGCGGTACCCGTCCGGCGTGGATCGTCGGACCGCGCCATGTCCTCGCAACGGCGAAACTGGCGCGCTGGGCGCCACGGGCGACAGCTCTCGACGTGACACGCCTCGTCGGCGGCCACGCGAAGTCGTCCACGACGGATGGCACAGCGGCGGTGGACCTCGACGACGGCAAGTGGCCCGACAGCGACGCCCCGGCTGCCGTCCTCTTCACCTCCGGCGCCACCGGCCCGGCGAAGGGGGTTCGCTACACCCACGGTCAGCTACTGAACCAACTCGGAGCCTTGGCGGACACCTACGCGATCAGCGAGGACGACTCGCTCGTCGCGGCGTTCGCACCGTTCGCTCTCTACGGCCCGGCCCTGGGAGTGACGACCGCTCTCCCTGCCGTCGACGTGACTCGTCCGGCCGGCCTCACCCACGACGCCCTCCGCGCCGCCTGCGACGCCGTCGACGCGACACTGTTGTTCGCCTCACCTGCCGCACTGGCCAACGTGGTCCGCACGGCGGGCCCGTCCGCATCCCCGTTGCATCGGCTTCGCGTCGTCATGTCGGCGGGTGCACCGGTCGCGGAAGAGCTGCTCGCCGACGTCGGCGTGCTCGCCCCGGCGGCATCGCTCCACACTCCCTACGGGATGACCGAGGTGCTGCCGGTTGCCGACATCGACCTCGCGGGGATCATCGCCGCCGGTACCGACGACCCGGCTGGAGGCGTCTGTGTCGGCACGCCGGTTGCGGGGGCGGAGGTGCGGGTCGAGACGATCCCCGCAGCGCAGCGCGACAGCTGCGGCGAGGTCGTGGTGCGATCCCCATGGGTCTCGGCGGGGTACGCCGAACTGTGGGGAACGCAGCAGGCGGCGCGGCCGGGACAGGGCTGGCACCGGACAGGCGACGTCGGCCACCTCGACGCACACGGCCGACTCTGGATCGAGGGGCGTCGCGCCCACCTGATCGGCACCTCCGATGGTGTCATCGGGCCCATCCCCCTCGAACGCATCGTCGAGCGCGCCTGCGGACTCCGACGCGTCGCCGCGGTGGGGGTCGGGCCGTGGGGCCGCCAACAGATCGTGATCGTGATCGAGGAGGGCTCGTCGAGACACCTGACGCTGGCGACCAGGGACATCGCTGCCCGCGTTCGTGGATGTGTCGCCGAGACGGCCGGCCACCGGGTCGCCGCGGTGCTCTCGGTCGCTGCGCTGCCGGTCGATGTCCGGCACAATTCGAAGATCGACCGCACGGCCGTCGCCCAGAAGGCCGAGACCCTGTTGTCGGGGGTGCCCCGCTGAGATCCACCGGCCGCGTCCTGGTCACCGGTGGGTCGAGTCTGCTCGGCGCAGGTGTCGCGGCGGCGCTCTTGGCCCGTGGTGACGCTGTCCGGTGTCTTCAGCGGGGTATGCCTCCGCCGCCGCTCATCGACGCGGGCGCCGAGGTCGTCTGCGGCGACATCCGCGACGCGAGCGTGGTCGCTGCGGCAGTCGATGGCTGCGCGGCCGTCGTCCACGTGGCGGCCAAGGTGGGCGTGTCGGGGCCGCACACAGACTTCGAGGCGGTCAACGTCGGGGGCACCACGAACGTGATGGCCGCAGCACGCCAATGGGGGGTCGAACGCGTCGTCCATGTCTCCACCCCGTCCGTTGCCCACATCGGCGACCCGATCGTGGGTGCCGTTGCGGAGCCGGCCGTCGTCGAGGGCCACACCGCCTTCTATCCCGCCACCAAGGCGGCGGCCGAGCAGATCGCGCTCTCCGAGGCCGATCACGAGTTGGGGGTCGTCGCGATACGGCCGCACCTGATCTGGGGCCCGAACGACACGCAACTGGTCGGCCGCATCATCACCCGTGCACGCGGTGGCGCTCTGCCCGTCGTGGGTGGCGGGACGGCGCTGGTCGACACGACCTACATCGACAACGCAGTCGACGCGCTCGTCATGGCAGTCGACCGCGTGGCGCCGAAGGCCCGCTGCTCCGGACGGGCCTACGTCATCTCCAATTTCGAGCCGCGCCCGGTCGGTGAGCTGCTCCTCGACATCTGTGCGGCGGCGGGGATCGAGGCAAGGTTGCGCTCCGTGCCCCTGTCGGTCGCCGCGCCACTCGGCGATGTCGTCGAGTGGCTGTACGGCCTCGGTCCGTCCGACAGGGAACCGCCGCTGACGAGATTCGTCGCCGAGCAACTCGGAACCGCCCACTGGTTCGACCCGCATCCTGTGCTGGAGGACATCGGATGGACCCCGCGCGTCACGATCGACGAGGGGCTCGGCCGACTGCGCGGCTGGTTCGCCGACGGTGGGTTCGACGCCTGACCGCCCCGTGCGGGTCGATCGACGCAAGTGCGAGGGTCGGGAGGAGGAGCACGCCGATCAGACGACCGTGACGACCATGGCTGATGCGACGACCACGCGCAGCGACCAGCCGATGGTGCGGATCCAGTTCGTGCGGACCAGACGGTGTTGCACCGCGGCGTCGTAGCCCGTGGCCAGTCGCGTGTGTGCCGGCACCTGGAGGAAGACGGTGCTGGCGTGGATCACCGCCAGGAGGACGAGGCCGGCGAGCGGCAACACGAGACCGACCTCGTCGCGAAGCACGGCGGGGATCACCAACGCCGACACCCCCTCCGCACCCATCAGTGGGCCGACGACCCACGAGGTTCGCTTCTGGTGCGCCGACTCATAGGCGACGAAGTGGTCGGAACCGACGGCGGCGAACAGCGGATAGTGCACGAGCTGGACGAACCAGATCAGCCCCATCATCCCGGCGGTCGCGGCAAGGTGGACCGCCAGTAGCGTCGATTCGGCGTTCGTCATCGATCGATGATCACTGTCGGGGGGGCGACGATGTCGTCGAGGGACTCGGCGACGGCCGCTTGCATGCCGGCGGAGTCTGCAGCGCCGGTGCCGAGGGCGAAGATCGCCGTCGGGGCATCGCGTCCGATCTCGTAGTCACCGACGAAGTTGATGTCCCATGTTCGGCGCGCCGCACTGGCCACCATCTCGGTCATGAGGACCGGCACACCGAGCGTGCGGGTCAGCGCCTCGACCCGCGCCGCGGAGTTCACCGGCTCACCGATGATCGTGTAATCCATCTTGACCGACGACCCCATGCTGCCTTCGACGACGGGGCCCAGGGCCAGACCGAATCCGCTGAAGAGCAGACGCAGTGCACTGTGTTCCGCTGCCCGCTCCCTGAGATGGCGTAGCTCGCGCTGGATGTCGACGCAGCTCTGGAGCGCCTCGTCGATGCAGACGGGGTCGAAGTACGCCATCACTCCGTCGCCGAGGTACTTCGTCACCTCGCCGCCACGATGTGCGATTGCGGCGGAGCAGACCTCGAGGTAGGCGGTCACGAGGTCGGAGACGTCCTCGATCGGGAGTCGGTCGCTGATCGCCGAGAACGCCACCATGTCGGAGAACAGCACCAGCCGATCGACCTTGCGCAGCGGGACGTCCAGCGGGTTGAGGCCTTGCGTCATGATCCGTGACACGGCGGGTTGGGTGTAGCGCTCGATGATGTGCTGCGCCTCGCCCATGCGGCCCAGCAGGAGCTTCAGTGGGTCGACCACGTCGCCGCCGATGTGGTCGAGGTCGATCACCTTCATCGACCAGTCCGGGAAGAGGCGGCTGGTCGTGTCGGGCTCGCTCCGCAGGCAGATGACGTCGGTGTGGCGGTCGTCTCGGAGCACCCGGCCGTAGAGGTCGTCGACCGCGTCGTCGTCACCTTCGATGATCTGGAAGAACACCGAACCGAGGGTCAGAAGCACCCCGGTGACGCCGTCCTGGGCGTTCCGTCGGGCCGCATACGTGCCGATCTCAGCGATCTCGTCAGGTGAGAGGGCACGGGAGAACGTGCTCATGTACGTCATCCGCTTCACCCTGCTGTCACCTCCCTCGGCGGTGAACCGTAACCGAACGCCGTCAGTGGTCGACGCGATCACCGTCGTCTGCCCGGCGGGCGGCCCGGCCCCCCCGGGGGGAGGAGAGCCGGGACACCCTGGAGGGGTACGGACGCAAGATATCGGGCCTCAGTCCGAATTATGTCTCCCTTAGTACATAATTCTTCGGCGAGACGTAGCATGATGTCCCGATGGGGTCAGTCGGCGACGACATGGAACTACATGAGGCCGCCGATGCACTCGGCGTTCACTACCAGACGGCCTACCGATGGGCCCGGAGCGGTCGCCTTCCCGCGCAACTCGTCGACAACAGGTACGTCGTGTCCCGCACGGACCTCGCCAAGGTCGAAGCGGAACGCCGAGCGCCCGCTCCTCCGCCGACCCCGAGCCGGCGACGAGTCGGGCGGCAAGCGGAGTTGATGCACGACGCCCTGCTCGACGGCGACGAAGCGGCCGTGCGCAGGCTCGCTCGCCGGCTCGTCGACGACGGCACGAGCGTCGTCGAGCTGATCCAGTTCGTCCTCGTGCCGTCGCTGAGTCGCATCGGACAGGCCTGGCACGACGGCGACATGTCCATCTGGATGGAACACCGGGCGACGGAGATCGTCGAACGCACCCTGGGCGAGCTCGCCCCGAACCAGCGGGGCCGACGCCGGGGCACGGCGATGATCGCCGCCGTCGACGGTGACCGCCATTCCCTCCCGACCACGATGGCGGCGGTCGCACTGCGCGAGGCGAACTGGAACGTCCACCATCTCGGTGCCAACATGCCGCCCGACGAGTTGATGCGCTTCTGCGCCGAGTACGACGTCGACCTGGCGGTGCTCTCGCTGACCAACCCCGATGTGTCCGCGCTCACCGACGAGACGGCTGGTCGGCTCCGCGCCGCCGGCACTCCGACGATTGTCGGGGGACCGGGCCGATCGCTCGAGCGGCTGGTGGACGAAGCACAGGTCTCGATTGCCGCGTCAACGGCGCCGAAGTAGGACTTCGGTCCGTTCGACTGACGTGGGTCGAGCGGGAGATCCCGGTCGGAGCCGACGTGGCGTGGAAGCTGCTCACGGGCTGACGCTGCGGACGCGCTCGAGCCAGCCGACCCCGACGTCCAGGCCGGGGCTGCATGCCGTACGTGGTTCTCCGGTCGGGGCGGGGAGTCCCGCCGCCTGCAGTACGTCCTGGCGCAGGTGGTGGTCGTCCACATGGTGCAGGGGCCATCGCCGGTGGTGGACCCGCCCGTAGAGCAGCCGTTGTCGGCGACTGGTGAGCAGCGACCACCTGGCGGTGAGGAAGTGGTCGAGTTCGGTCACTTCCTCGATCGGGTCGCCGATCGTGAACTCGATCTCGGCGGACGCGTTCCGCGGGCGAGGCCAGCGTCGGGTCATCGCGTACCGGCGCTGCGCGGCGTCGGCGCGGTAGTCGGTGCGTGACCAGCAGTACGGGAGGGCGAAGACCGTGCGGGCGACGGCGACGATCACCGACCGTGGCACGTCGAGCGAGAAGAACCACACCGACCGTCGGCCGAGCGGGTCGACGACATACGTGCGGACGTTGATCTCCACGAACGTCCCGAGATACGGCACCGGTGGGGTCGGCCCGATGCGGACATCGCGCATGACGAACGGGATCAATCCGACCCACGCAGTTCCGTCGAACGTGTCGACGCGCACGCCGTCGGGCAGGAGGCGCTGGACCACCTCGGGTTCGTACGGCCAATGGAAGTAGGCGAGCTCGGTCCAGCGCTGCCGGAGGACGGCACGGCCCGGCAGTGGTGGCGGGTCGGCGAGGACGGGTTCGATCGGTGAGTGCGACATCGTGTGCCTCAGTCTGTGTGAGTTCGGCGGGCCGGGCGAGTCCAGCCACCCCTCGCCGAGTGGTGGGGCCGGTGGCGCATCGCCGGCCCGCGACCGGTCAGACTACGACGATGGCTGTGTCGGCGATGCCCACGGTGTGGGTGCTCGGTGATCAGCTCGATCGCAGGCGAGGCGCCCTCGGCCGATACGGGCCCGGGGAGTGCCGCGTTCTGCTGGTGGAGAGCCGCGCCCTCATCGCAACGAAACGCCGGCATCGCCAGCGGCTGGGCCTTGTCCTGTCGGCCATGGCCCACTTCGCCGCGGACCTGCGCGCCGACGGCTTCGAAGTCGACCACCGGTCAGCACCGACCCTCGCCCAGGGCCTGCACGAACATGTCATCGAGTTCGGGGTCGAGCGAGTGGTGGCGTCCGAACCCCTGAGTTGGGACGCTCGCGTCCTGCTCGAGCGGCTGGGCGTCGAGATGGTCCGCAGCGAGCGGTTCCTGTGCAGCTACGAGGAGTTCGCGGGCTGGGCAGATGGACGCACGCAGCTCAAGCTGGAGGACTTCTATCGCTGGCAGCGCGCTCGGCTCGACGTGTTGATGGACGTCGGGCCCGCCGGCCCCGAGCCTGCGGGTGGACAGTGGAACTTCGACCGCGACAACCGCCACCCGCCCCCGAGAGACGGCCGCTCGTGGCCTGCGATCACCCGCTTCGAGCTCGACGACATCGACCGCCAGGTCATCGAACGACTCCCCGCGCACTCGGTCGGCGCCGATCCGGACGGCACGTGGCCGGTCACCCGGGCCCAGGCTCTGGTGCGGTTGGAGGAGTTCGTCACCTCCGGTCTCGCCCCGTTCGGCCCCCACGAGGACGCGATGCTCACGAGCGAGTGGAAGCTCGCCCACTCCGTGCTGTCGTCGTCGATGAACCTCGGTCTGCTCCACCCCAGCGAGGTCGTCGAGGCGGCCGAGACCGCCTACCGAGGCGGCCGCGCGCCGATCAACTCGGTCGAGGGATTCGTCCGTCAGGTGATCGGTTGGCGGGAGTACGTGTGGGGCGTCTACTGGCTGTGGATGCCCGCCTACCGGAGCCACAACGCACTGCACGCAACCCGTCCGGTCCCGCCGGTGTTCACCGGCGACTCCGACACCGACATGGCCTGTGTCCGAAGTGTCGTCGGTCACGTCCACGACCACGGCTACGCCCACCACATCGAACGACTGATGGTGCTCGGCAACCTCGCCCTCACCGCAGGGGTCGACCCGTGGGCGATGACCGAGTGGATGTGGGCGAGCTTCGTCGACGGTGCCGAGTGGGTGATGTTGCCGAACGTGATCGGGATGGCGTTGTTCGCCGATGGCGGGATGATGGCCACCAAGCCGTACGCAGCCGGTGGTTCCTACATCAACAGGATGAGCGACCACTGCCGATCGTGCCGATTCGATCCGAAGCGGCGCACGGGTCCGACTGCGTGCCCGTTCACGACGTTGTATTGGGACTTCCTCGCTCGCAACGCCGACACGCTCACCGGCAACCATCGCGTGGCCCGGCAACTCGCGGCGATGCGCAAGTTGTCCGATCTCCCCGCCGTCCGTGAGAGGGCCGCGGAGATCCTCGCTCGACTCGACGATGGTCGGTTGTGAGTGGTCTCGGTTCACGCCGCCCGGCGGTCCATCGTCGATCAGCCTGGTCGTGCAGTCGCCACCATGGCGCGATGCCCCGTTGCCGGGTTCACCGAGCTCGACGGCCGACGCGAGGTGCCCACTCAGGTATGGCCGCTGGCCGGGGCATGATCCGAGGCCCGGAGAACGTCGCCCCACTCCCGAAGCCAGCGCACCGAGGCGGCCGTCACCGCGTGTGCGTGTTCCGCGCTCGCCCTGAGTGTCTGTTGCGGTCGGAGCAGCGGCACGTTCGGCATGGCTCGCATCGACTCGAGTGTCAGCTCGACGGCCTCCCGGCGCTGTCGCCTCGCCGTTGCGTCGACCAGCCCGAACTGGCGGGTGACCGTGGACAACTGCTCGAGTCCTGATTCGAGCAGTGAGCCGAGCGGGCTGCTGTCGAGCTGTACGGTGCTGCGCATCTGTCCGCTGCGGACATACTCTGCGAGCAAGGGGTAGCGCTCATGCTCACCGCGATCGAGCGGATCGGGTGCCGCGGCGGCGAGATCATCCCAGTCTGCCGGTGACAACGTGTCCCAGGCCTCGGAGTAGAGAATGTCTTCTTCCTGTGCGATGTGGGCTCGCATCGAGCGGGCGAACCGTTCCAGCTGACGGGCCAGTTCCTGGCGCGTCGAACGCCGAGAGGACGAGTGAGACGCGCTCTGAATCGAGGCCAGCAACTCCTCACCTGCACGATCCGTGAGTTCGTGTTCCTCCGACAGCAGCGCCGACGTGGCGGCAAGTGCGTCCGAGCCCTCGGCGACCTTCGCGAACATGACCTCCTCACGAGGATGATGGTGGACGTTCTGATAGTGCACCACGTAGTCCACCGCTTCAGAGAACAGCGGGAGGACCGCCTCGGGTTCGTCGATGAGCCGTTGCGCGTCGCGGCCGATCATCGACAGCACTCTGGAGAATCTGGCGTGATCCTCGCGCAGTCCGAGTAGGTACTCCTCGCCGGTCGGTTCCATGTCGTCCTCCTGCTGATTCCTCCCGCCGGTCCCTCAGGGGCAGCACCGGCGCACGAAGTCGCCGACATGCCCGAACGCCTGTTGGGCTTCCGGGAACGGCATCGTGTGCCAGACATGCGGTTGCCCCTCCCACACCTCCACCTCGGCGTCCACACCGGCCGCCCGCGCCCGCTCGGCGAACAAGGTCGACTGATCGACCAGCCGTTCGGTGCTGCCCACCCTAGGCCGGTCTCCGGCCCTTGGCGCCGGGCTT
>CBFCWZ010000031.1:0-18231 GCA_965601935.1 uncultured Ilumatobacteraceae bacterium | reverse complement strand
GGGAACCGCGCGGATAGGGCACGACCTGGGGTTTCGCGATTCGGCCGGAATGCTCGTCGTCCCTGGTCAGGGGTCCGGCCGCCGAGTCGGTTCGTCGAGCCCGCTTGCCTATCCGCTGACCTCCCTGACACCTGTTGCAGCTCGGTGTTGCAGCTTCGTCGCAGCTACAGCCACTGCCAGTGTTGGCGCGGCCAGAACACGACGAAGGCCCGTCCCACGAGGTCGTCGTAGTCGACGGGGCCGATGGCCCGGCTGTCCTGGGAACCGTTTCGGTTGTCGCCCATCACGAACACCTGCTCGTTGCCCGTCAGGACAGGGCCGAACGCGTCGCACGTGCCCTCCACCACGACCGCCGGGTCGAGGTAGGGCTCGGTGAGGGCGCGGCCGTCGATGAACACGGTGCACGACTCGTCACCCTGAATCGTCTCACCGGGAAGGGCGATCACGCGCTTGATCAGGTCTCGCTCGGAGGCGCCGCTGATCTGGTGCAGCACCACGACGTCGCCGCGGTTCGGGTCGTGGAGGCGGTACGACATCTTGTTGACGAACACGCGGTCGCCGCTGCTGAGTGTCGAGTCCATCGACGATCCGTCGACCACGAAGTGGGCAAGGATGAAGCCGCGCACGATGAATGCGACGAACAGGGCGATGGCGATGACGATGACCCAGTCGATGAAGGCTCTGATGTGGCGGGAACGGCGCTGGTCGCTCTCCTCTTCGAAGGTGAGAGACTCGGGTGTCGGGTCGTCGACGAGGGTGCCGAGTGCAGCGTCGGCTTCGTCGCCGGAACGGAGGACGACCGGTTCGTCCGGGGGCAGCACCGACTCGAGTCCACTTCCGGTCCAGCCCGTGTCGGCATCACCGGACGCGTCGGGGCCCGGTTCTCCGGCCCCGGGATCGCGTTCGTCGGTGGTCACGAGTGCTTCACGGTACCCGGTGGAGTCGGGTGATCGACCGGCGGGCGTCAGAGTGTTTCGATCAGGCGCTCGACCCTCTCGTCCCTGCTCTTGAAGGGGTCCTTGCAGAGGACCGTGCGCTGGGCCTGATCGTTGAGCTTCAGGTGGACCCAGTCGACGGTGTAGTCGCGTTTGCGTTCCTTGGCGCGACGCACGAACTCGCCGCGTAGGCGGGCGCGGGTGGTCTGGGGCGGCGTGTCGACGGCGACGTCGATGTCGACGTCGGTACAGATCCGCTCGACGAGGCCCTTGTCCTGCAGTTTGTAGAACGGTCCCCGCTCCCTCGACACGTCGTGGTACTGGAGATCGAGGAGCTGTACCCGGGCGTGGCCGAGCGGGAGATCGTGGCGCTCCCGGAACGCCTCCAGCAACTTGTACTTGATGACCCAGTCGACCTCCCGGTCGAGCTTCAGAGGATCGTTCTCGATGGTGGAGATGCAGTGTTCCCACATCTCCAGTGCTCTCTGTTCCATCGGTGGGAAGCCCTGGGCGTCGGCATAGCGGAGGGCTCGCTCCAGGTACTCCCGCTGGATGTCGAGGGCGCTCAGCTCCCTGCCGTTGGCGAGACGGACGCGCCGGCGACAGGTGATGTCGTGGCTGATCTCGCGGATCGCCCTGATGGGGTTCTCGAGCGTGAGGTCGCGCAGCACGACGTTGTCGTCCTCGAGCATTCGGAGCATGCAGGCGGCGGAGCCGACCTTCACGAACGCCGTGTATTCGCTCATGTTCGAATCGCCCACGATCACGTGGAGGCGGCGATACCGCTCGGCGTCGGCGTGGGGTTCATCACGCGTGTTGATGATCGGGCGGCTCCGCGTGGTGGCCGAGGAGACACCCTCCCAGATGTGTTCCGCCCGTTGGGCGATCGAATAGGTGGCCCCCCTGGCGGTCTGGAGGACCTTGCCGGCCCCCGTGAAGATCTGACGACTCACGAGGAACGGGATGAGCACCTCGGCGTAGTGCCCCAGGTCGTCGTTGCGGCTCGTGAGGTAGTTCTCGTGGCAGCCGTAGGAGTTGCCGGCCGAGTCGGTGTTGTTCTTGAAGAGATAGATCGTCCCCCGGATCGACTCCTCGGCCAGCCGCTGTTCGGCCGACTCGACGAGTTGTTCGAGAATCCGCTCGCCCGCCTTGTCGTGCACCACGAGGTCGTACAACGAGTCGCACTCGGGCGTCGCGTACTCGGGGTGGGAGCCCACGTCGAGGTACAGGCGGGCTCCGTTCTGGAGGAAGACGTTCGAGCTCCTCCCCCACGACACGACCCGCCGGAACAGGTAGCGGGCCACCTCGTCGGGACTCAGGCGTCGCTGGCCCCGGAGTGTGCAGGTGACCCCGTACTCGTTCTCGAGCCCGTAGATGCGGCGCTCCATCGCGTCAACCTAACCCGGAGCGCCGGGTCATGCGGGGCGGAACCGTCGAACCGTTCCCGGAGGTGATTGCGCGACGTGTCCGACATCGGCCGGGTCGACCACCCCGATGACCGGATAGCCGCCGGTGGTCGGATGGTTGGCGAGCATCACGATCGCCTCACCCGACGGGGTGAGCTGGATCGCTCCGACCACGAGCCCCTCGCTCGGCCCGCGCGGCGGGATCTCGATCTTGTGGTCGGGCGATGCCGACGCGGCGACGAGGCGGACGCCGACGCGACTCACCTCCTCCTTCACCCTCCACAACGTCGTCGTGAAGGAGTGGAGCGCCTCGGGGTGGCGGGGGGCAGGCCAGACCCGGACCGGTTCGTCGGACCGCCGCACGGGTGCGAGGTCGGTGGGCATGCCGAGCCCGGGGTCGACGCCGACGGCGAACTCGTCTCCGACGCGGATCGGTGGGGGCCCGAGCCCGGACAGGGTGTCGTGGCTCCTCGATCCGAGTACGACCTCGCCGAGGAGACCACCGCGAACGGACAGATACGCCCACTGCGAATCCGGCGCTGCAGACACGGTCAGTCGTTGGCCGGGTCGGAGCGTATGGCGCTGCCCCTCGGCGCTCGTGGCCACGATGAGGGGCCGCAGCGCTTCGACGACGAGGCCGCCGGCGGTTTCCAGCGCGGCGGTGTCGGCGGGGTTGCCCACGAGGCGGTTCACCCGCCGGTGCGTGGCGGCGTCGACCGGACCCGCACGCGGCACTCCCAGGGCCGCCGCGCCGCGTCGGCCTGCGTCCTGCACCGTGGTGGCCCATCCGGCCTCGACGATTCGGAGCGACGTCATCCGATTCCCACGAAGCGGACACGTGTGCCCGGCCGGAGGCGGGTGGGTGGGTGCTCGTGCACGTCCCAGACCACGTCCTCGGTGCAGCCCAGGAGGTGCCAACCTCCCGGCGACGGGGACGGGTAGATCGCGCTGTAGTGAGCGGCAATCGCCACCGACCCCGCCGGGACACGAACACGCGGGGTGTCGCGTCGGGGCAGATGGAGGCGCTCGGGCAGCCCGGCGAGGTAGGCGAACCCGGGGCTGAAGCCGCAGAAGGCAACCGTGTACTCGGCTTCCGAGTGCAGACGGACCACCTCCTCGACGGTGCCGCCGATGGACTCGGCGACCTCCGCGAGGTCCTCGCCGTCATATCTCACAGAGATCTCGATCGGGACGTCGCCACGACGTCTCGGACGTGGCATCACCTCGGTCAGGTGGTGACCGATCGCCCCGGCGCGGTCGCGTCGGGCGACGACGAGGACAGACGCCTCGGCGGGGACGATCTCCTCGATCCCCTCGACGTCCATCTCGTCGAGCCCGGCGGCCCACGCCGCGGGGTCGCTGACGTCGTCGACGAGCCAGGCCTCCGGTCCGAAGGCGTGGATCGTCGCCATGGCGGTCTCAGCCGGCGAACCGGCGAACCTCCACTCCGGCCTGGGCGAGCTCTGATCGAACCGCTCGGGCGATCGCGACCGCCCCCGGTGTGTCGCCGTGGACACACACGGAGTCGACGCGCAGGCGGACGACACTGTCGTCGATGGCGACGACTTCTCGATCGACGGCCATACGCCGGACGCGGTCGGCCACCGCCATGACATCGGTGACGACGGCGCCCTCCTGGGTGCGGGGAACGAGGCGCCCGTCGGGAAGGTAGGCGCGGTCTGCGAAGGCCTCGTTCACCGTCGGCATGCCGGCCTCGGCAGCTGCACGGTGGAGTTCGGAACGGTGCTGGCCGAGGATCGCCAGGCCCGGGCGGAACTCGCCGGCAGCAGCAACCACCGCAGCGGCGGCGGCCGGATCGTCTGCCGCAGCGTGGTAGAGCGCACCGTGGGGCTTCACATAGGTCACCTCCGAGCCGGCGGCCTGGGCGAAGGCGTCGAGGCCTCCGATCTGGTACAGAACCGCGTCGCGGAGTTCGCCGGGGTGCATGTCCATCGCCCGCCGACCGAACCCGACGAGGTCGGGATACGAGACCTGGGCACCGATGGCGACGCCACGTGCTGCGGCGGCTTCACAGACGCCCCGCAACGTCGACGGGTCGCCCGCGTGAAAGCCACAGGCCACGTTGGCGCTGGAGACGACGTCGAGCATCGCCTCGTCGTCGCCGAGTGTCCAGATCCCGAACGACTCCCCCAGATCGCAGTTGAGATCGAGGACGGCCATGTCCCGAGGTCAGGCGCCTGACGCCGGACCGTCGTCGAGTGCGGTGCCGACCTCGGCGGGAGCGAGGCGGCGGAAGCAACGGCGACCGTTGGTGCGGACCAGTTCGGCCACCTCCAGTTCGGCGGCGGGGATGGAACGGTCGTCGCCGCCGAGGGCGGCAGTCCCCATACGGATCGCGCCGTTCAGATCGAGGCCCTCCTCCCAGGAGGCGGCGAGGCGCTCGGTGATCGCCTCCGCGTCGCCACCGATGGCGGTGAAGTCCTGTTCGTCCATGACCGTGCCGTCGTAGAGGATGTGGAACATCTGATCGCCGGCGGCCTCGTGGCCGACCTCGGCGACGAGGATCTCGACCTCCATCGGTTTCATCTCATGGGTGAAGATCGTGCCGAGCATCTGGGCGTAGCTGTTGGCGAGGCTGCGCGCATCGACGTCGTCGCGGGAATACTGGAACCCCTTGATGTCGGCGGCGCGGACACCGGCTACGCGGAGCTGGTCGAACTCGTTGTACTTGCCGACTCCGGCGAAGGCGATCCGATCGTAGATCTCGCTGACCTTTCGGAGGGTCTCGGAGGCGTTCTCGGCAACGATGACGATGCCGTCGGTGGTCCGCAGCGCGGCGAGCGCGCGGCCCCTGGCGATGCCCTTCCGGGCGTAGTCGGCCCGGTCCTTCATCATCTGTTCGGGAGCGACATAGAACGGGGAGCTCATCGCCCGCTCACCTCCGCCGCGATGGCCTCGTATCGGGTGCGCAACTCGTCGTCGTCCACACGGGTCCAGCCAGAGGCGTCGATGGTGGCGACCACCGGATAGATGCCCCGGAGCGCGTCGGGCCCGCCGGTGGCGGAGTCGGCATCGGCGGCCTCCCAGAGCGCTCGGGCCGCCAGCTCGACGGCGTCGTCACGGTTCATGCTCGGACGGAACCCGACCTTGATGACGGTGCCGGCATGGAGGCTGCCCGAGCCGGTGGCGACGTAGTCCTTCTCCTCGTATCGACCGCCGGTCGCGTCGAAGTCCCACAGCCGGCCGACCTCGCGGCGCAGGTCGTACCCGGCGAAGATCGGCACGACGACCATCCCTTGCATGGCGGCGGGCAGGTTGCTCCGCACCATCATCGAGAGTTGGTTGGCCTTGCCCTCGAGGCTCAGCGCGGAGCCCTCGACTTTCTCGTAATGCTCCAGTTGGAGCTGGAACATGCGGATCATCTCCATCGCCGGACCAGCGGCACCCGCAATGGCGACGCCGCTGTGCCGGTCGGCCTCGACCACCTTCTCCATCGAACGGTGAGAGATGAGGTGGCCGGAGGTGGCCCGACGGTCGCCCGCCATGACCACTCCCCCTTCGAAGGTGAGAGCGACACAGGTGGTCGCGTGGGGGACCCCGAGCGAGCCCAGGTCGGCGCCGGTGACGTCGGGTGCCGGCGAGAACCCGACCCTGCGGAGGAGTTCGGGGAAGCTCGAGCCGGGGTCGTCGCCCACCTCGAAGAAGGGCATCGCCACCGGCTTACTGCCCACCCTTCTGGACGTAGGACTTGACGAAGTCCTCGGCGTTGGTCTCGAGCACCTCGTCGATCTCGTCGAGCAGGTCGTCGAGTTCGGCCTTCAGTTTGTCGCCGGTCTCGGTGACGGCCGGTGCCGCCTCTTCGACCGCTTCGTCCTGGCGGTCGCTGGTGGTCTTGGATTTCTGGGTGCGTTCGGCCATCTGGCGTGACTCCGTTCGATGGTGACGTTCTGGGTGTCGGGCTGGTGGCGTGCGGATTCGAGGGTTACTGCCCGAGACGGTCGAGCAACTCGCCGGCCGTCTCGCTCTGGTCGATCAAGGTAGCAACGTGGTCGGCGGTGCCGCGTAGTGGTTCCATCATCGGTACGCGGCGCAGGGGATCGCGTCCGACATCGAAGACGAGCGAATCCCAGTTGGCGGCGACGATGTCGTCGGGATACTTCTGCAGGCAGCGGCCCCTGAAGTAGGCGCGGGTCGACTCGGGCGGCTGGTCGATCGCGTCGAGGACCTCCGCGCTGCCGACCAGCGTGTCGAGGCCGGCGCGATGGGCCAGGCAGCGTTCGGCGCGCAGGTCGTGATACTGGAGGTCGATGGCCTTCAACTTGGCGGCACCGGGTTGGATGTCGTGTCGTTCGGCGTAGCCCTCGACGAGACGGCGCTTGGCCACCCAATCGATCCAGTGGGCCATCGAGTCGGGGTCGGCCTCCAGGCCGGTGAGGAGCATCTCCCATCGCTCGAGGATGTCGGCGCCCACGCCTGCGCCCAGCGGGTCGAGGCCGTGCGAGCGCTCGTACTTCTGCGCCCTCTCGAAGAGGCCCCACTGCACCTCGAGCGCCGTGACCCGGCGACCGTCGCGCAGCGGGATGGTCTGGCGCAGTGTCGGGTCGTGGCTCACCTCGAGGATCGACCGGACCGGCGTGCGCAGGATCCACTCCTCGCCCAGGACATTGTCCTCGATCATCGACAGCACCAGTGCCGTGGTTCCCACCTTCATGTAGGTGGCGACCTCGCTCATGTTGGCGTCGCCCACGATCACGTGGAGGCGCCGGTACTTCTGGGCGTCGGCGTGGGGCTCGTCGCGGGTGTTGACGATCGGGCGCTTGAGCGTGGTCTCGAGACCCACCTCCTCCTCGAAGAAGTCGGCGCGCTGGCTCAATTGGTAGGCGACGTCGTCGTCGGGCACTCCCGGCAGCTCGCAGCCGACCTTGCCGGCACCGCAGAAGATCTGGCGGGTGACGAAGTGCGGCGTGATCTGTGCGGCCAGACGGCCGAACGGGACCTCCCGCGCGATCAGGTAGTTCTCGTGGCAGCCGTAGCTGTTGCCCTTGCCGTCGGAGTTGTTCTTGTGCACGACGATCTCGGCGCCGTTGTCGAGGACGTCGTGTGCCCGCTGCATCGAGAGGCGGATGATCTCCTCGGCGGCCCGATCCCAGACGACCGCCTCTCGTGCCGTGGCCACCTCGGGGATCGAGATCTCCGGGTGGGCGTGATCGACGTAGTAACGGGCGCCGTTGGTGAGGACGGCGTTGACGAGTGTCGTCTCGATCTCGGGGACGAGCATGTCGTCGAGCGAGAAGCCGCGGGCGTCGTTGGCGGGCTGCTCATCCTCGAAGTCCCATCCGACCCGGCCGCGCTCGCGAGCAGTCGACGACACGTAGGCGTTGATGAGCATCGACGACGCCGAGACGGGATTGTTCTCGGCCCCGCGCACGACGATGCCGTATTCGGTCTCGATCCCGCAGACCTTCGGCAGCGCCATGCCTGGAACCTATACGAGGGCCTCCGCGCACGGACGGCACCAGGGTTCGGGTTTCACCACCCCGGAACACTCCGGGTGGGAGATCAGAGGTACTGGCCGGTCTGGACGCGCTCGATCGCGCGGCCGCCGGCGAGGTCTTCTTCGGGGGTCTCGGACACCAGTGTGCGGATGAACACGATCCGCTCGCCCTTCTTGCCGGAGATCTTGGCCCAGTCGTCGGGGTTGGTGGTGTTCGGCAGGTCCTCGTGCTCCTTGTACTCCTGCTTGATCGATTCGAGCAGGTCCTGGGTGCAGACCCCGCGCTCACCGCCGTCGATGACCCGCTTGATGGCGAGCTTCTTCGCCCGGCGCACGATGTTCTCGATCATGGCCCCCGACGCGAAGTCCTTGTAGTAGAGGATCTCCTTGTCGCCGTTCTGGTAGGTGACCTCGAGGAATCGGTTGGCCTCGTCGTCGCGGTACATCTCGGCGACAGTTGCGTCGAGCATGTGTGCGATGCTCGAGGTCGGGTCGATCGGGATCTCGTCGGTGAGGTACTGGGCGAAGATCGAACGGGCCGCATCGGCGTTGGGCCGCTCGATCTTGATCTTCACGTCGAGCCGGCCCGGTCGCAGGATCGCCGGGTCGATGAGATCCTCCCGGTTCGTGGCCCCGATGACGATGACGTTGCGCAGGCCCTCGACACCGTCGATCTCGGCGAGGAGCTGCGGCACGATCGTGGACTCCATGTCGGAGCTGATACCCGACCCGCGGGTGCGGAACATCGAGTCCATCTCGTCGAAGAAGACGATCACGGGCCAGCCCTCGTCGCTCTTCTCGCGGGCTCGTTGGAACACCAGGCGGATCTGGCGCTCGGTCTCGCCGACGTACTTGTTCAGGAGCTCGGGGCCCTTGATGTTGATGAAGTAGCTGCGGCCCTTGCCCTCACCCGCGCGATCGGCCACCTTCTTGGCGAGGCTGTTGGCGACGGCCTTGGCGATGAGGGTCTTGCCGCACCCGGGAGGCCCGTAGAGCAGGATCCCCTTCGGCGCGGGCAACTGATGCTCGGCAAACAGGTCCTGGTGCAGGAACGGAAGTTCGACGGCGTCCGCGATCTGCTCGATCTGGTCGTCGAGACCGCCGATGTCGGTGTAGGAGATGTCGGGCACCTCCTCGAGGAGGAGATCCTCCACCTCGGGCCGGCGCAGCTTCTCGAGCAGCAGGTTGGAGCGGATGTCGAAGCGGAGCTGGTCGCCGCTGCGGATGTGGGTGCCGCGGATCGCGTCGGCGAGTTCACAGATGCGCTCCTCGTCGGCGCGGCCCACGACGAGAACGCGCACGCCGTCGTCCAGTACTTCTTTGACCGTGACGACCTCGCCGATGCCCTCGGGCGCGCGGGCCTGCACGACGTTGAGGCTCTCGTTGAGAACGACCTCGGCGCCACGCTCGAGCAGCTCGTGGTCGATGTCGGGGTGGAGGGTGACCCTCATCTTCCGGCCACTGGTGAGCACGTCGATGGTGTCGTCGTCGTTCTTGCCGACCACGACGCCGTAGGCCGACGGCGGCTGGGACAGCTTGTCGACCTCGTCGCGGAGGGTGGCGATGTGCTCGCGGGACTCCCGAAGGGTGTAGGAGAGCTTCTCGTTCTGCGCAATGGCCTGGGCCAGTTGGCCCTTCGTCTCGAGGAGGCGTTCCTCGAGGGAACGCACTCGCTTGGGGGCGTCGGCGAGACGGGACCGCAGATGGGCGACCTCCTCGGTCAGGGCAGCGACCCGCTCCGCGGCTTCGGCGTCGCCACCGACATCGGGACCGTCCTGGTTCGTCATGTGGCGAATGTACACGCGCCCGGAAGGATCATGAATGCACTGTTCTGCCCGGATACACTTCGTCGGACAAGAAGTGGCCCGCCACCGGGCCCGTCACCTCCCGGTCGACACTGTCGACGACTCACCCAAGGAGCCACCACCCATCATGAAGGTCTGGATCGACCAGGATCTGTGCACCGGCGACGGCCTGTGCGAGGAGATCGCGCCCGACGTGTTCACCCTGCTCGACGACGGCCTCGCCTACGTCGTGGAGGGCGACAAGATCTTCGCCGAGGCGAAGGGCAACCCACAGGGCGCGGAGGGTCTCGCCGAGTTTCCCGAGAGCCAACTCGACGCCGTGGTGGAGTCCGCCGAGGAATGCCCTGGCGAGTGCATCTACATCGAGCCCTGATCTCGATCTGATCACCGAGAACTGAACGGGAGGCCCCGGCTCCGGCCGGGGCCTCTTCGCGTCCCGGGTTGTGCTGTACTCGGACGGAGCCAGGCCGCTCATCTGGAGGGAACGATGAAGTACACGAAGCTGGGGAACTCGGGGCTCGAGGTCTCGCGGATCTGTCTCGGATGCATGAGTTTCGGCGTGTCCGCAGAGGGGACGCACTCCTGGTCGCTCGACGAGGCGACGTCGCGGGCCTTCATCGCCCAGGCGCTCGACGCCGGCATCAACTTCTTCGACACCGCCAACGTGTACTCGCTCGGCACCAGCGAGGAGTTCGTCGGGCGGGCGCTCGCCGACATGGCCGACCGTGACGAGGTCGTACTGGCCACCAAGGTCCACGGCCGGATGCGCGATGGCCGCAACGCGATGGGGCTGTCGCGCAAGGCGATCATGACGGAGCTCGATCACAGCCTGCGCCGCCTGGGCACGGACCACATCGACCTCTACCAGATCCACCGGTTCGACCGCCGTACGCCGGTCGAGGAGACGATGGAGGCACTGCACGACGTGGTGAAGGCAGGCAAGGTCCGCTACATCGGCGCCTCGTCCATGTGGGCCTGGCAGTTCAGCAAGATGCAGTACACGGCCGATCTGAACGGGTGGACCAGGTTCGTCAGCATGCAGAACCACTACAACCTCCTGTATCGCGAGGAGGAGCGCGAGATGATGCCGCTCTGCGCCGATCAGGGCGTCGGGGTGATCCCCTGGAGTCCTCTGGCACGGGGCAAGCTCACCCGCGACTGGGACGAAGGCACCGCCCGCTCCGAAACCGACGAGTTCGGCGCGACCCTGTACCAGCCGGGTGATTCCGGTGTCGTCGAGCGGGTGGCCGAGATCGCCGTCGAACGAGGCGTGCCACGGGCCCGGATCGCGCTCGCCTGGATGCTCGCCAAGAGCTACGTGACCTCCCCCGTCGTCGGGGCCACCAAGGAGCACCACATCTCCGATGCGGTGGCGGCGCTCGACGTCGTCCTGACCGATGACGAGGTCTCCCGCCTCGAGGACGCGTACGTGCCACACGAGAACGCCGGTTTCGCCTGACCCGCCCGCCCGCACCTGGGTGTACATCCGTTCACCTAGGGGGTCGGCGTGGGTACACTCCGCGTCGATGACCGACTCGCCCGAGGCCACTCCGCGTCGATGACCGACTCGCCCGAGGCCACTCCGCGGCAGCGCAACGCGCGCGGAGAGGGTGACCGGTTACGTGTCGACCTCCTCGACGCGGCGGCCGAACTGCTCGCCGAGCACGGCAACGTCGCCGAGGTGTCGCTGAGGAAGGTGGCCAGGCAGGCAGGGGTCTCCCCCACCGCCGTGTATCGCCACTTCGACGATCACGACGAGCTCCTCCACGAGGCGATCCGGTTCTGCTGGCAGAACTTCCACGACGCCCTCCGCGAGGCGCGGGACTCCACCGACGACCCGTTCCGACGTCTCCTCGCCGCCGGCCAGGCCTATGTCCGGTTCGCGTTCGGCGCGCCGGGCCAGTACGGCGTTCTGTTCGGCAACTCCCTCGACATGGATGTCGACGACCCCGATTCCCCCGGCATGGCGGCCTTCGAGATCCTCATCGGCCTGGTCACCGACATCTTGGACGCGAACGGCGACGACCGCGACCCGTTCTTCGTCGCCGTCCAGGTCCACACGTGGATCCACGGGATGGTCCACCTCTGCAGCACCTCCCAGATCGCCGCGTGGCCGGCAATGGACGATCTCCTCGATGGCTGTGTCGACGCGCTGCGTCTCGTGCCCCGC
Source organism: uncultured Ilumatobacteraceae bacterium (assembly GCA_965601935.1). Classification (GTDB taxonomy): domain Bacteria; phylum Actinomycetota; class Acidimicrobiia; order Acidimicrobiales; family Ilumatobacteraceae; genus CBFCWZ01. The sequence continues at coordinate 6,460 of CBFCWZ010000031.1, read as the reverse complement.
CCGGCCTGATCGTCACGACAACCCCCGGATGGCCCGAAACCCCGGAAACCCCGGATGGTCCGACAACAGTGAACGCTCCGACGACTGCCGTCGGGTCTGCCTCGGCAGGGTCACGACTCCGCACGTGGGCAGCCCGCATCCAGGGGACCGGGAAACCGCGGGATCAGGGGCGCTCCCGCTCCATCGTTCATTCGGCCTGACTCGGCCCGCTTTCACACGGGTCAGTTCAGACGCAGCTCACCTCGCGTCTGGTGCTCTCCCCTGCTCTCCGCCCGACTCGCCCGGCACGTTCCCGACCAGCGTTCGAACCTCGTCGAGCGATTTGCGCCGGATGTCAGGGACCCGGGTTCCGTCGAGGGGGTGGCCGATCGGGAAGAGGACGAAGGGTCGTTCGTTGTCGGGGCGACCGAGCAGCTTCGTCAGGAAGGCCATCGGGCTCGGCGTGTGGGTGAGGGTCACGAGGCCGGCGAGGTGGAGGGCGGTGACGAACACTCCCGCTGCGATCCCGACCGACTCCTTCACGTAGTAGTTGTGGAGCCGGCTCCCGTCCTCCGCGACGCCGTAGCGCTGCTCGAAGAGGACCACGATCCACGGTGCGACGGTGAGGAACTCCTTGTGCCAGTCGGTGCCGAGCGGGGCGAGGGCGTCCTGCCACTCGTCGTTCATCCGGCCGCCTTCGTAGTTGACGCGTTCTTCGGCTTCTGCCGCCGCACGGATCTGACGCTTCACATCCGGGTCCCCCGTCACGACGAACCGCCACGGTTGGCGGTGGGCGCCGGACGGAGCCGTGGAGGCAGCTTCGATCGCGGTGTCGATCAGATCGAGCGGAACCGGATCCGACGCGATCGTCCGAACGCTGCGCCTGCGCTCCATCTCCGATCGGAACCCCTGTAGCCGCGCCCGCATCTCGTCGACGGAGCGCCTCTCGACGTCGAGTTCCACGAAGGAGTGGGGACCGGCCGAGGCCGGTGACGGGTACGGGAACTCGTAGGGGCTCTCGCGCGGGGTCTCGGTCACGCCCCGATCTTGACAGGGCGGCGCAGGAGGTTGCTCAGGACGACCCGACGCGTACGTCCCACCCCCGCCATCTCGCCCCGGCGCTTCCCGTCAGGCCCGAGCCGGATCAGGATCTGCCGAGGAAGCGGGCGATGCTGAGGAAGCCGGTGTGGGCGACCATGCGGTGGTCGGGGCGTACGGCGTGGCCGTCGATGTGCCAGCTGCGGTGGAGCACCTCGAGAGTACGAGCATCGATCCAGCGGCCCTTCAGAGATTCCCGTACCTGCATGGCCTGGGTGATCGACGGCGTGTAGGCCACCAGCACTCCCCCGGCACGGAGGGCCGACTCGGCGTGGGGGATCACCTGCCACGGCTCGGGGAGGTCGAGAACCACCCGGTCGAAGGGCCCGTCGGCGGGGTCGATGCCCTCGTAGCTGTTCCCGATCGTGATGTGGTAGCGCTCGAGGACCTGCTCGCCGAGAAAGCTGCGGACGTTGGTCGTCGCTCGGTTGGCGAAGTCCTCGCGGAGTTCGTAGCCGACGATCTCTGCGCCGACCCGCAGCATCGACATCGACAGCGCACCCGAACCGATGCCGCTCTCGAACACCCTCATCCCCGGGCCGATGTCGCCGAGCATCACGATGGGACCGAGGTCCTTCGGGTAGATGACCTGTGCGCCGCGGGGCATCTCGACGACGAAGTCCTCGAGAGTGGGGCGGAGCACGATGTAGTCGGCGTTCTTGGCCGTGCGGAGGGAGACCCCTTCCTCTCGGCCGATGATGTCCTTGTGGGAGATGAAGCCGGCGTGGCTGTGGAATTCACCGTCGGCTGAGAGTTCGACGAGGTACCGCCGCTTCTTCGAATCGAGCAGGAGTGCCTTCTCCCCCTCCAAGAACGGTCCGCTCATCGCTTGCCTTTCAACACGAGATCCACCGGTACAGGATCGTGCGCCGAGGCCGTTCGCACCAATCGACAGAATGCGCACACTTCACCGGTGGTCGGTTCGCCGCACTCCGCGCACTCGTTCAGGTCGCCTGCCGCAGCCCTCGACTCGTCGGCGAGCAGGGGTGCCATCCGCTCCAGGAAGCCGAGATAGAACGCTGCTTTGGAGCTGGGTGACCGGGCCTCGATCGAGTTGAGCGCCTCTTTGTAGCCGAGGTGCCGGTTGCCCGCGGCGATCGGACACTCCTCGACGAGGTAGTCGATCCCCCTCACGACACACCACGCGGCGGTCTCCCTCTCCGTCAGGCGGATGAGCGGCTTCACCTTCTTCGGGAAGCCGTGGGCGGCCGGCAGGACGGGGAGCTGGCGGGCCAGGTAGTCGATGTCCCAGCGCAGTGTGTTGCCGAACAGCACGGCAGCTTCGTCGTCGAGGTTGTGGCCTGTGACGACGGCGTCATAGCCGCCCTCCCGGGCCGCCCGGTCGAACAGACGCCGCTTGGAGAGCCCGCAGGCCGAGCAGGGGACGCGCCGCGTCGCCCTCGCTGCGGTGGGGATGTCGTAGCCGTAGGTGTCCCGGAGGTCGACGATCCGGAGTTCCAGCCCCCGTTCGTCGGCGAATCTGGCCGCGTACCCGGTACTGCTGTCGGAGTAGTCACCGATCCCGAGGCCGATGTAGAGCCCGTCGGCCTCGTAGCCGAGGTCGAGGAGCAGATCCCAGACGGCCAGGGAGTCCTTGCCGCCGCTGACCGCCACCAGCACCCGATCCCCCTGATCGAGCATGTCGAAATCGTGGATCGCCTTCTCCACCTGACGCCGGCACAACTGCAACAGGTGCTCGGCACAGAAGTTGGCGTTGTGTCGGGGCAGGTCGATGACGGCCGGCCCCTTGCACACCCTGCACTTGCTCCCCACGTGGGTCATGGCTCGACGCCGAGAATCGTCACGTGCCTCCTGAGATCACTGGGCGCACCTCGATCTCGTCGTCGTCCTCCAGTCGGGCATCGCCGGGGACGAGGGTGCCGTTGCGGATGACGAGGTGGGCCTCCCGACCGAGATCGAGATCGTCGAGCAGCCGGTTGACGGATCGTGGACCGTTGACCTCCACCGAGCGAGTCGGATTCCGGAGGCGCACGATCACGACGCGGTCCCGGCCACCTTCTCCGCCTTGCGGGTACGTCGCTTCTCCCTCCGCGAGACCGCGGCGAGTGTGGCGACGGAAAGGGTCTGGCCGATCAGCACCTTGTCGACCGTCAGGGTCTCGGGTTGCTTCTTGGTCTGACGGCGCACGAACCGGCCGGCGAGGATGGTGAGTGCCACACCGCGCCGGAACGGGCTCCCGGAGAGCGCGGTTCGGATCAGCGCCTTCCGACGAAGCACGACCGACGGTCGTGCGCTGCACGGGGTGAGTGGTGCCATCAGTGGACCTTGGTCGACGCGGTCGAGTCAGTCGGCCTTCAGTATCGGCGGATCTCGACGATGGCACTCTTGCGCTTGCCCGCCCGCTTGCCGAGCAGGAACACGATCGCCAGGAGCAGGATCCCTCCACCGGCGGCGATGAGAGCGATCGACGGCTTCTTGTCGTCGACCGTTCCCTGGACCTCACCCTGTAGTGCTTCGAGCTTGTTGCGGATGTCGTCGGGGGTGATGCGGGTCTCAGTGGCAGCCATTCGGCGCTCCTTGTACGAAATCTGCGGGATGGGCGAACGGGGGGATCTGGCTCAGTCCTTCGGGAGCGGCTCGTTGCCCAGCGTGGACTTCTTGATCCGCGAGAGGGTCAAGGCGAGAAGTGCCATCGTGGCGACGAACACGAGCAGATACGCCAGCCACGACAGCGAACCGGTGGAAGAACGGCTCCACTCGGCCTGGATGAGGCGGAGCAGTCCCAGGACGAGGTAGAGCAGGCCGAGACCGAGGACGAAGGCGCCGGCGACACCGAACGCGATCCACTGACCCGCGCCTTTCAGCGGACCGACGAGTTCCTGCCGGGCGTACGCCTTCAGGGTCTCGATCAGGTCCTCGATGGAGGCGCGCTCCTGTTTCGGGCGCTGCACACTGCCTTCGCTGTCGGACACGTCGATGTTTCTATCACGTCGCGCCTCTCGAACGCGGTGCCACCGGCACCTCGTGCGTCACGAACGGGGGCAACCGGCGGTGCGGCCGGGACGCGGCGCCCTCAACGCGGCTCGCCGTCACCGAGCCGGAAGCGCAGCATCGCCTCGACGTCGTCGAGGACATCATCGAGCACCTCGAGCCGCTCGATGGGCCCCGGGGCAGCCAGAAGCCGGTAGCGGTCCGCCTCGCCGACCGGGGCGAGGGTCGCGAGGTGGTACGTCGCCTCGACGGGATCGTCAGAGATCCTGGCGTCGGCCACGGCGGCCGACACGTCACCGAGTTCTACGGCCAGACCGAGCACCTCCCTCACGCGCTGGTGGGAGGAGCGAGCCCGCGTCGACAGTGCCTGGTCGTCGGTCTGTTTGTCGGGCCAGTCCTCGGTGTCGGCCCGTGGGTAGGGGTCGTCGGACAGCCAGCCGATCACCCGAATGCGTCGCGTCCCAACCGTCATCAGGGCGTACCGGCCTCCCGGGACGGCCTCCATGTCGACCACCCTGGCAACCGTGCCCACCTCGGCCCTCTGGTCGTTCCCGCCCGTCTCGGTCCCCCTCGTGATGAGCACCTGCCCGAACTCCGGGACCTCGTCGCTCTCGAGCAGATCGAACACCATCTGTCGATAGCGAGGCTCGAACACGTGGAGCGGGAGAACACCACCGGGCAGGAGAACCATCCCCAGCGGGAACATCGGCAGACGCATCACGCGAGCACCGTCATAGGAGGTCGATCGTACTGTCGAGGGATCGTGCTGCCCCACGGGGCCACGACACGATCTACTGGACCGTCTGAGGGCCCAGCTGTGCCGGCCCCGGTCCCGACGGATACGTGTCGAGAACCAGACCGAGCTGTTGCCACAGGGGCGCGAAGTTGCGGTCGAAGGCCGCGTCGGGTGTGTTCAGGATGAGGACGAACTCGATCACCGACTGAGGCGGCGCGGCAACGTAGCCTCCCAGTGCCTTCGAGCTCAGGGGGTCCTCTTCGATCGGCTCGTTGTACAGGGTGCCGGTCTTCGCCGCCAGCCGGCCCGTCATCGGCGACTCGGTGAACTCGAAGGTCAATGTGCCCGTCTGACCGGCCACCGGAAGAAGGCCCGGCAGAACGCCGCCCGTGTGCCGCTGGAGAATCGAGAGAACCGCGGCGCAGGTGACGCGGTTGTCGAGGCTGAGCCCGGACCCGTCGATGGAGCGAACCCCTTCCATCGGGACACCCCAGTTGCGCAGAGTGCTGTCGAGGACGTTCAGCCCGGCGACACGCGTGCCCTCTCCCCGGGCCGCGTAGCCGATCTCCTTGAGCAGGAGCTCGGCGGTGTTGTTGTCGCTGTTCACGAGCAACTCCTCCACGACCGCGGTCAACGGTTGGGACTCGACGAGCCCGAGCCGCTGCAGCGACCCGGGTGCCTCGCCGGTACCCGCGCCGGCGGCCACGACCACCCCGCGCGCCTCGAGGAGACGGACGAACTCTTCGGCAGCCGCATTCACCGGATCGCCCTGCTTCCCGGAGAGCCCCACGCGATGGGAGTCGTTGACCATGAGTGCGTCGTACGGACCTGCCTCCGTGATGAAGTCGGCGGGATCCCAGGAGTCGACGGAGTACTCGTCGTCGTAGCGGGAACCATCGCCGAGAACTGCGCCGTTGATCACGGTGACTCCGTTCGCGACCACCCTGTCGGCGAGGACGTCGAGCGAGGTCGTGTTGAACGCGGGGAGCAGCTCTCCCTCGAGGACGAAGTCGTCGGTCGTGAGGAGCGGGTCCCCGCCACCGATCAGGTAGACATCGCCCTCGACGACGCCCTGCTGGTGCCCTGGCCCTCTCACCTCGGTGACGAAGCGGTAGTCCTCCCCCAACTCGTGGAGCGCAACAGCACCCGTGAGCAGCTTCTGGTTGGAGGCGGGCATCACCTCGACGCCCGGGTTCTTGTCGCCGATGTGGAGGCCGTCGACCGAAACCGCACTGCAGGAGTTGCCGTCGACGAAGTTCCAGAGCGACTGCAGCTCCTGGCGGAGGCGGTTCGCGCTGGCCTGGCCGGCGTTCGACTCGGGAGTACGGCGGTAGTCCAGAACCGGCGTCAGCAGCACAGGCGGCGCCGGTCCCGACTCGCTCGGCTCGCCGACGTCGGCGACGGCACCGCGGCTGTCGTCGTACTCGTCGGCCTCCGCCTGCGCCCACTGGTGCAGCACCAGGAGCCCGATTGCCGGCGCGATCGCGATGATCAGCAGGAGCAGCAACGGGCCGCGCGGGTAGCGCACCGGTGCCGCAACCACATCGACGCGCATGCCCATCGCGCCTGTCTACCCTCTGCGGCCCGTCGAACGGCGTCGGCAACCGGCTCTGCGGAGATCCCTCACGACAACAGCCCGATCTCGGATGGTGCCGGACCCGACGGGTAGGTCTCGAGGACGTCCGCGAATGCCTC
>CBFCWZ010000030.1:0-18629 GCA_965601935.1 uncultured Ilumatobacteraceae bacterium | reverse complement strand
CCCAACACGGTCAGCACCAGCGTGCGCACAGTGGGACCCTACCGGTGCCCAGTGGTGCCCGTCGTCGGGGCCCGCCGCGGGTCGTTGGAGATGTTGCCGCCCCGTTCCCCGACGACACCTACAAGGCGGGCGCACGGATCTTCCCGTCCCTCGTGCCGACGCGGCCCGACGATCCGGCCGGCGACCACAACCGTGCGGCTTGGAGCGTGCTGGAGCAGTTCGACAAGCCGTTCCTCCTCTGCTTCAGCGACTCCGATCCCGTCACCGCTGGTGGGGAGCGGATCTTCCTGCGCCGGGTGCCGGGAGCGGAAGGCCGGCCGCACACCACCATCGTGGGCGCTGGTCACTTCCTGCAGGAGGACAAGGGCCCGGAGTTGGCGGCGGTCCTGAACTCGTTCATCGCCTCCGGCTGACGCCGGACCGGTCAGCGGCTTGCTTCGCCGAAGGTGACGCCGAGGTCGTGGGCCGTCAGGATGGTGTCGGAATCGAGCGGCACGGTCTTCATGCGGCCCGTCACCTGGGTGAGCGGCACATAGGTGACCGTCGGCGGGTCGAGCGACACCATGATGCCGTCCATGCCCTCGTCGAGTGCGCGCACGGCGGCGGCGCCGAACCGGAGACCGAGCAAGCGGTCGGTGGCGGTGGGGGTGCCGCCGCGCAACAGGTGACCGAGCACGACCGTGCGCGACTCCTTGCCGGTGAGTTCCTCGAGCTGGTCGGCCACTTTCGCGCCGATGCCGCCGAGCTTCTCGGCTTGTCCGATGGCCTTGCCGAGAGTCGACACCTCGCCACCGGTCTGCACGGCGCCCTCGGCGACCACGACGATCGAGAACCGCGAGCCGGCGGCCTGGCGGCGCTGGATGGTCTCGGCGACGACCTTGAGGTCGAACGGGATCTCCGGGATGAGAACGGCGTGGGCCGACGAGGCGACTCCGGCGTTCAGGGCGATCCAACCGGCGTACCGGCCCATCACCTCGACGACGATCACGCGGTTGTGGGAGGTGGCCGTGGACACGAGCCTGTCGATGCACTCGGTGGCGAAGCTCACGGCGGTGTCGAAACCGAAGGTGGCGGCCGTCTTGTCGAGGTCGTTGTCGATCGTCTTCGGCACGCCGATGACCCTCAGCCCGTTCTGGTGCAAGTGGTGCCCGATGGCGAGGGACCCATCGCCGCCGATCGTGATGAGGGCGTCGATGCTCGCTTCCTCGAATCGTCCGAGCAACTCGGGAGTGCGATCGACCTCGACGTAACTGCCGTCGGGCTGCCTGGTGGGGTAGGCGATCGGGTTGCCCTTGTTCGTGGAGCCGAGAATCGTGCCGCCGAGGTGGGCGATCCCGCGCACGGTCTCACTGGTGAGCTCGATCAGCCCACCGCCCCTGTACTGCAGCGGGAACATCAAGCCGTTGAACCCATCGCGGATCCCGACGACCTCCCAGCCCCGGTTCTCGGCCGCGAGCGTCGCGGATCGGATGACGGCATTGAGACCAGGGGCGTCGCCGCCACCGGTGCTGATCGCAACTCGGGAGATCGAACTCACGGGTCGAAATCTATGCCAGGTGACGGGGTTCTGCGCGCTGATGCCGAAGTCTGTGACAAGTGGCCCTGATGGCGCGGGAGGCGGTCGGAACCGGCGTCCATCCCGGGCAACTGCAGTTCGACGCGACCGGCATGGCGAGCCACCCGCTCGTGTACGAGGTCTTCGACCTCTGCCCAGCTGTCGGCCCGCGGACCGTCGCAGTGGCGGTTGTAGGGCTGGCTGAACACGATGGCCTCGTTGCCGCGGGTGCGGAGTTCCTCGACGTTGTGGGGAGCGTCGTCGACGTACACGTCGGCCTGTGCCTCCGGCTTGGCCCCGAGGAAGCACAGGTCGCGGTACGGGACGCGATGCAGGTCGAGCCAGGCGGCGGTGTCGCCCACGGCCTTCTCGTGGCCCCAGTTGACGTACAGCCGGTGCGTGATGATCCGGATCCAGACCCCGGCGTCGGAGAGCCGCCACAGTGCGTCGGTCGCGCCCGGGACCGCGGGCATCGTCCGGAACATGTCGTAGTCCATCACCGCGGTGCGATGCAGCTCGGAATACTCGCCGGGGGCCAGCCCCCACTCGCCGAAGTCCCACGAACGCTCGAGGGGGTAGCTCTCGGGGGAGACTCCGCGGATCTCGGCCAGGATGTCGCGGAAGCGCCGCGTGTGGTCGGCAACCACCCCGTCGAGGTCCACACCCAGCACGAACGCGTCGTTCACGCCCCTCAGCCTGCCAGAGTGGGAGGATGTCCAGGCGAGCCCCACTCCGTCTCGGTATCGATCTGGACGGTGTCGTGGCCGACTTCAACACCGGGTGGATCCGGCTCTACAACGCCGAGTTCGGGTCGTCATTGACCACTGAACAGGTCACGATGTGGGGCGCTCCGATGACGCTCACCCATTTCGAGTCGATGGGCGAGTTCTGGCGCTGGGCGTCGCGGGCGGCGAACGGCGTGAGCATCTTCCGCGTGTTGGTCCCGTTCCCGGGCGCCCTCGAGGCCCTCCACCGGCTCGCCGTCGACCACTCGATCGTGATCGTCACGACCAAGCCGCAGTTCGCCATCGGTGACACGTTCGAGTGGCTCGAGGAACACGCGCTCCCGACTCGCGAGGTCCACATCGTCGACGACAAGCCGCTCGTCGACTGTGACCTCTTTCTCGAAGACGCCGACCACAACCTCGAGGCATTGCGCGACCGGCGACCCGACTCGATCGTCTGCCGCTACGTACGGCCGTGGAACAGGCCCCACGAGGGAGTCGTCGACGTGGAGGATTGGGCCGACTTCGAGCAAGTTGTTGCCGCCGCGTGAACTGCCGAGTCGGTACCGCTCGGTCCGGGTCCGTTGGGTTAGCTTCGCGGCAACCGACAACAAGGGGAGGAAACCCGATGCGATCACGCCGATTGCTGGGCGCAGCGTGTGCGCTGGCTCTGGTCGTCGCAGCCTGTGGCGACGATGACGACGACGCAACGCCCGACACAGAGGCTCCGGCCGAGACCGACGCACCCGCAGACACCGCAGCACCCGCAGACACCGACGCACCCGCAGAGGGTGGCGACGACATGGCCGATTGGCCGGACTCGATCATCTTCGGGTTCGTGCCGTCGACGGAGCAGGAGACGCTCCAAGACGACATCGCTCCCTTCATCGACGTGCTCGAGGCAGGTCTCGGGATCGAGGTGGAAGGCAAGGTGACGACCGACTACACCGGTCTCGTCACCGCCATGGGCCAGGACCAGGCCGACCTCGGTGCATTCGGACCGTTCGGCTACGTGCTCGGCAAGGACAACTTCGGCAACATCGAGGCCCTCATCCAGTCGGGCCGCTTCGGATCGTTCACGTATCACGGCCAGTGGTTCACCAACGACCCGTCGATCTGCACCGAGGAACCGGTCGCGGGGACCGCACTCATCAACCAGGGCGGCGAGATCGTCCAGGTCGATGCGCTCTCCGACGAGGCGCTGGCCCTCCAGATCGGCGTGGCCTTCGGCGACGACGGCAAGGAGATGACCGACGTCGCCGACGACGGAACACCGGTCTCGCCCGGAACTTCCTGTATCGGCGACCTGGCGGCGGTCGAAGGCAAGACGGTGGCCTACACCACCGAGAGCTCCACGTCGGGCTACCTGTTCCCGGCCCTCGAGTTGACCGAACTCGGGCTCGACCCACAGGAGGATGTCAACGCGGTCTTCTCCAATGGCCACGACGCATCCGTCACCGCAGTCCTGAACGGTGACGCCGACGTCGGGCTCTCCTACGACGATGCCCGCCGGGAGATCCGCCACGAGCAGCCGACCGTGGGCGAGGAGGTCATCGTGTTCTCGATCACCGACGAGATCCCGAACGACGTCGTCGCCGTTCGCTCCGAGCTGCCCGAGTCGCTGAAGCAGGCGATCTACGACACGGTCGACGCCTACCTGCAGACCGATGAGGGTCTCCTCGTGTTCGACGAGATCTACGGCTGGACCGACATCCGCCCCGCCGAGGAGGGTGACTTCGACATCGTCCGCGAAGCAGCGGCGACTCTCGGCATCAGCGAGCCACCAGGATGATCGAGTTCGACTCCGTCTCGGTCACCTACCGAGGCGGAGTCGAGGCTCTCAAGAACATCGACCTGACCATCGACGACGGTGAGTTCGTCGTCGTGGTGGGGCTCTCCGGAGCAGGGAAGTCCACCCTGCTCCGGGCGATGAACGGTCTGGTCCCCGCCACCGCCGGTTCCATCAGCGTCGACGGGGTCGAGGTGGTCGGGGCCCGCGGTTCCCAGCTCCGCGCGGTGCGACGCAAGATCGGGATGATCTTCCAGACGTTCAACCTGGCCACGCGTACGACGGTGCTGAACAACGTGTTGATGGGCCGCCTGGCCTACGTGCCGACGTGGCGCTCCACGCTGGGTCTGTGGCCCCACGACGACAAGGAGGTCGCCTTCGAGGCTCTCGAACGGGTCGGCATCGTCGACAAGGCCTACGTGCGGGCCTCCGACCTCTCCGGTGGCCAGCAGCAGCGCGTGGGGATCGCCCGTGCGCTCGCCCAACAGCCGTCGGTGATGCTCGCCGACGAGCCCGTCGCGGCCCTCGACCCGGTCACCAGCCACCAGGTGATGGGTGACCTGCAGCGCATCAACCGTGAGCTGGGCATCACGACCCTCATCAACCTCCACTTCCTCGACCTCGCCCGGAGCTACGGCAAGCGCCTCATCGGCCTGCGCGACGGCGAGCTGGTCTACGACGGCGACATCACCGACGTCGACGACGACACCTTCCACGAGATCTACGGCCGGGCGATCACGCCCGATGACCTGCTGGCGGAGGCCAACGGCCCGTGACCACCGTCGAGGAGGCGGCGGACACCGGTCAGGTGCGTCCGTCGCGTCCACGGATCCGACCGCGCTCGATCCTGATCGCGCTCGGCGTGATCGCCTTCACGGTCTATGCCGCTCGCCAGTCGGGTTGGGAGTGGAGTTCCTTCGTCACGGTCTGGACGAACGAGCTGTGGGCCGAGTTCTGGCCGGTCGATTGGGACTTCGTCCTCGACCGCCAGAACGTGCTCGACCCGCTCGTCGAGACCTTCCAGATCGCTGCCGTGGCCACGGTGATCGGTTGCGGCCTGGCCATGCCCATCGGATTCGCGATGAGCCAGCTCACCACTCCGAACAAGCCGACCTTCGTCGTCGTGCGCGGGGCGATGAACGTGCTGCGGGCGATTCCCGACCTGCTGCTGGCGGTCATCCTCGTGGCCGCAGTGAGCATCGGCGCGTTCGGTGGGACGATCGCCCTCACCGCCTTCTCACTGGCCGTGCTGGTCAAGTTGTTCAGCGAGACCGTCGATGCCGCCGACCCGCGGCCGCTCGAAGCGGCGAAGGCCGCCGGCGCCCGCCACACGGCGGCCGTGCGGGCCGGTGTGCTCCCAGAGGTGCTGCCGGCGTACGTGGCGCACGCGGCATACGTCTTCGAGCTCAACGTTCGCGCCTCGGTGGTGATCGGGCTCGTGGGTGGCGGCGGAATCGGCCGGGTCATCGAGGCCCAGCGCCAGTTCTTCCGCTACGACCGGATCCTCGGAATCTTGATCGTGCTGTTCGTGATCGTCATCATCATCGAGCAGATCTCCGATGCGATCCGTCGGAGGCTGTTGTGACCGCGACGCTCACGCAGCCGCCCCAGGTCGATCGGCCCGAACCACCCCGCTCGTCGCGATGGATGCGTGCCGGCGCGATCGCCGTCGTGATCGGTGCCCTCGTGTGGGGGCTGAGCGGTCTCGACATCACCGCCGAGAAGCTCGGGCGTGCCCCCGGCAACCTCTGGACGATCTTCAAGCTCTCGATCCCGCCCGACTTCGCGACGGTCATCGACCGGGGCGCATTCGGCAAGGTGCTGGAGTCCGTGTTCATCGCATGGACGGGCACGGTCATCGCCGCCGTGCTGTCGTTCCCGTTGGCCTTTCTCGCGGCGGGCAATGTCGCGCCGCGCTGGGTGCGCGTCCCCGTGAAGCTGGCGTTCGTGGTCATCCGGGCATTCCCCGAACTGATCCTCGCCACCATCTTCCTCGCCGTCGTGGGGTTGGGGCCCTGGGCCGGTGCGCTGGCGATCGGGTTCTCTTCCGTCGGAACGCTGGGCAAGTGGTCGAGTGAGTCGATCGAAGAAGTCGACGCCGGCCCGACCGAGGCGATCAACGCCGCAGGCGGGCGCTGGCTCGAGAAAGTGCGTTGGGGGCTGGTGCCCGCCGTCTTCCCGACGATCGTGGCGCACTGGCTGTTCCGATTCGAGATCAACGTCCGAGCGTCGGCCATCTTCGGGCTCATCGGCGCCGGCGGCATCGGCGGAGAGATCTCCAGCCAGGTCCAGTTCCGCAACTGGCAGAACGTGTCGGCGGTGCTCCTCATGGTGATCGCCATGGTCCTCATCATCGACTGGGTCAGCGGATCCGTTCGGCGCCGCATCCTGCGTGGAAGCGCCCGTGGTACGAGGGAAGCCAGCCGGCACGCACTGTTCGACCTGTTCGGAGGCTTCGCCCGTCGTGGCCGCTGACGAACGCCCCCGCCTCGCCGTCCGCCTCACACCTGACGGCCTGCGCCAGGTCCGCGGCGGACACCCATGGGTCTTCGAGGGTTCGATCCGATCCGTCGGCGCCGAGGGCCGGCCCGGCGACCTGGCTGTTGTGTTCGACGGCAAGCGAAGGTTTGCCGCCATCGGCCTGTGGGATCCGGGCTCGCCGATCCGCATCAAGATCCTGCACCAGGGTTCTCCGCGCCCGATCGACGCCGACTTCTGGCAGCAACGGATCGCGAGCGCGCTTGCGCTCCGGGAGCCGTTCACTGCAGCGCCCGCCGCCGACGAACTCGGCTACCGGGTCGTCAGCGGCGAGAACGACGGACTGCCCGGCCTGATCGCCGACAGGTATGCGGGGGTGCTCGTCGTCAAGGTGTACAGCGCAGCATGGCTGCCCCATCTCGACGACGTGATCGACCAGCTGGTCGCCGCGACCGGAGTCGGCGGTGTGGTGCTCCGGGCGTCCCGGCTCGTCCACGACGACCCGATGTGGGCCGACGCAGGCCACCGCGACGGTGATGTCGTCCGTGGCCACCTCGACGGCGACACGGTGCGGTTCCTGGAGAACGGGCTGTGGTTCGAGGCCGACGTGCGCCACGGCCAGAAGACAGGCCACTTCCTCGACCAGCGGGCCAATCGTGCAGCCGTGCGTGACAGAGCGCACGGCAAGGAGGTGCTCGACGTGTTCTGCTCCACGGGTGGGTTCACGGTCCACGCCGCGGCCGGGGGAGCGTTGTCGGTCACGAGCGTCGACCTGTCCCGGCCCGCGCTGGAGATGGTCGAGCGCAACCTCGGTCTCAACGGCGATCGTCCTGCGGTCGGGTCGTGCCGTCACGAGGCACTGGCCGGAGACGCGTTCGAGGTGCTCGGCAGACTCGCCGACGAGGGCCGCTCGTTCGACCTCGTCGTCGTCGACCCTCCGTCGTTCGCGCAACGGCAGGCCGACGTGCCGGGAGCCGAGCGGGCGTATCGCCGGCTCACCCGGTCCGCGCTGCGTGTGCTCCGGAAGGGCGGCACGCTCGTGCAGGCCTCCTGTTCGAGCCGGGTGCCCGCCGACCGGTTCTTCGATCTGGTCGCCACCGAGGCAGACGACGCGGGGCGCCCCCTCCGACTGCGCAGCCGGACCGGGCACGACATCGATCACCCCGTCGGCTTTCCCGAGGGCGCGTACTTGAAGGCTGGTTTCTGGTTCGCTCCGTGAACGTGGGTACCCTCCCGCGATGCCTTCCGCCTCCTGCAACGGAATCGACATCGAGTACGAGATCACCGGCTCGGGAGAACCCCTCCTCCTGGTGATGGGGCTCGGTGGCCAGCTCTCCGAGTGGCCACCCGAGTTCGTGGAACAACTCGCCGCCGCCGGGTTCCAGGTGATCCGTCCCGACAATCGCGACAGCGGTTTGTCGACCGAGTTCGATTGGGAACCGCCGAGTCAGGTGAAGTCGGTGCTCGGCGCTCTTGCCGGCCGCCCACCGAAGGCCGGGTATCACATCAGCGACATGGCATCCGATCTCGCCGGCCTGCTCGACGCCCTGTCGGTCGAGTCGGCCCATGTGGTGGGGATGTCGATGGGTGGGATGATCGCCCAGCAGCTCACGATCGACCATCCGTCTCGGGTCCGTTCACTCACGTCGATCATGTCCAACACCGGTGCCCGCGACACCGGTCAGCCGTCGAAGAAGCTGCTGGCGAAGCTGTCCCGGCTCCCGGTGCCCACGCGGGAGACGGCCGCCGACCACACGATCGCGCTCTTCACCGAGTTCGCGGGGCCCCACTACGACCCCGTGGAGCATCGCAAGATCCTCGGGCCGAGTGTCGAACGGAGCTGGCGCCCCGAGGGAACCGCACGCCAGACGGCGGCCATCATGGCGAGCCCCGACAGGGCCCCGCGGCTCGGGTCGGTCAAGGTACCTACCCTCGTCATCCACGGCCTCGTCGACCCGCTCGTCCGCCCCTCGGGCGGGATCGCCACGGCCATGGCGGTGCCCCACTCACGACTGGTGATGTTCCCCGACATGGGCCACGATCTTCCCCGTCCCCGCTGGAACGACATGATCGCCGAGATCGCCGCCACCACTTCGGCGGCATAGCGAGGCCTTCTCGGCCGGCAGATTCTTCGTCCGGGCCGAGTTGCTCCATCGTCTGGATGCCCGGCCGGGCTTCCCGGTGTCGGTCAGGTGCTGTAACGGCTGCCGGAGGTCGACGACGCCGCACCGATGAGGAGCGACACGAGGATCCCCAGCGGCAACGCACCCCAGAAGCCGACCTGTGTGAGGCCGACATTGCCGAGGAACAGCATGAGCAGCCAAGTGGCAGGGAAGCTGGAGACGACCGTCACCACGGCGACGATGATGAGCGCAATGATCATGGTCAGACCGTAGTGAAGGACTTCCTCCACCTCGGGGACCGTTCACGCGGTGCTGGACGACACGCCCGTGGAGCGGCTACTCGGGAAGGACGTGACCGACCGGGGTCGATTTGCGCACGTGGCCGAGCACAGGGCTCGCCTGGACGATCGCCCGGGCGCCTTGGGGGACCGCAGTGCGCTCGGTCGAGCGCCACGCCATGATGCGGCCGTGTGAGCCGTCGTCGACGGCGACGTACACCGTGTAGCGATCGCGTTCGAAGAGGCGCCGCACGAATCGAGGCGCCGGTGACACCTCGGCCGGTCGCCGGGCACGGACCACGACACCCGTGCGCTCGACCGAGGTGAACAGGTCGAACAGGCCGGCCACGACGAGCCAGGCTCCGATGGCGATCGGTACGAAGCACATCATGGCGAGTCCGGTGGCGATGTCGGAGATGAGCCAGTCCTGATCGGGGAAGCGTTCGTAGATCGAGTCCCAGGCCTCTTCGCGGACCACGTCGCTGAACCAGCCCTTACCTCGGACCCCCGCGAACACCAGAACGGCACCGAGGATGAATGCGAACAGGGGGTTCATGCCGTATCCCGGCCGCCACGGGTACCGGACCCGGACGAGTCGGGCGCGGCCCCCGACCGAACTCCAGGCCCGGTAGTGGTCCTCCCTGGCGAGAGGGAGTTCGAGCGCGGCGCCGTCGGCGAGACACATCGCCGCGGCGTAGGCGAGCCGTCGGTCGCCGGTCTCGAGGGCGCTCGGAGCCATCGGGCCGAAACCGGCCTCGACCAGCCGCTGCCGTGTGGCGAGCCACCGCATTGTCGCGGCCAGACCTGCCCCGGTGTGGGTGAGTGCGCCGCTCAGTGCGTGTCGGACGACCCGCCACGCCACGATGGCGAGGAACAGGAGGACCGCGACTGCGGCGGCGCGACGCTCGAGTGAATCGATGACTGCGGCGTCAGGTCCGTCGTTGCGGGCGGCGAACCAGGCCATCACGGCGAGGACCACGAGCGCGCTGGGCAGGGCGAGGGAATACACACTCCACCGACTGCGCACGAGGCCGGTACGGCGGGCCTCGGCGCGGATCAGATTGCGGAATCGGCGGAACCAGGAACCCTTCGCATCGATGGCGAGATAGCGGGCGGGGATGGCGTTGTCGTCGGTGTAGCGCGCGAGCACGTGCTGGAGGACGAGTCGTTCGTGGGGGAGGAGAGCATCGCCTCCGTGGGCCACCGCAGAGGGCCGCACCCGGGCCAATTCGTCGTCGTCGTCGGGTGGCAGGATCCGTAACCATCCCCTGGCGGCCAGGTCGATCACGGTGGTGCGGTAGGCCGCCGTGGTCACCGTGGCGTCGTTGGTCAAGAGGTTGACCACGGCGGGGGCATCGCGGCGGACCGGCCCCGGGTTGTCGGCAGGGATCGGTCGCTGCGGGGCGACGAGCCACTCGGCCGCCATGAGCGCGAGGAACGCGCCAACGGCGAGGAGCGCCGAGACGAGCAGCATCCCTGGCCCGTGGGCGGGCGCGAGCCAGTCGAGCGGTGATGCGATCACGAGATCAGATGAGCGCAGACGGACATCATCGCCATTGTGGCATCAGGACTCGCCTCCGCGGACCCATACCGTTCGTTGCGGGAACGGGATCTCCACGCCGGCGTCGTCCAGGGCGTCCTTGATGGCGAGACGCATCGCCCGCTGGAGGCCCCAATGGACTCCGGGCCGCACCTTCGTGAGCAGACGGAGCGTGATGCCGTCCGCGCCGAGCGTCTCGACGCCGAGCAGGGTCGGCGGCTCGACGATGTCGTCGACCCACTCCGGGCCGGCCACGACTTCCTCGGCGGTCCGGAGGATGATCTCGCCGGCGGCGGTGAGATCGGAGTCGTAGGCGACGTCGACATCGACCAACGCGACCGACCAGAGCTTGGAGAAGTTGCCGACCCGTTCGGGAATCCCGTTGGACACGTGCCACACGGTGCCGTCGAGGCCGCGTAGCCGGGTGGCGCGGAAGGAGATCTTCTCGACGGTCCCGACCGCCTCGCCGAGGTCGATCACGTCGCCGATGCCGTACTGGTCCTCGATGAGAATGAAGAGCCCGGCGATCATGTCCTTGATCATGCTCTGGGCGCCGAAGCTCAGCGCGGCGGCGGTGATGCCCGCACCGGCGAGCAGTGGGCCGATGTTGACGCCGAGTTCCTCGAGGACCAGCAGCCCTGCGATGACCCAGACCGCAACGTTGGCAGTGCTCGTGATGACCTTGCTGATCGAGGTCATGCGGGCGGCGCGCCGGGCCTCCTCGGCCGCTTGCCGTCTGTCGTCGTCGGCCGTGACGTCGTCGGGGGTGATGGCGTCGAGCCCGACGTTCTTCAGGCCCTCCCTCAGCATCCCGTGGTCGGGGTAGATGATCTGCCGGAGAATCCTCGCCACGTACCGCTTGATGATGCGGGTGATGACCCAGGCGAGCAACAGGATGGCGATGACGCCGACCGCGGCGTCGGCGAATCGGGCGAGGTCTTCGTTGCCGTCGGTCCAGTCGAGGACCCGCTCGCAGATGAAACTGGCCCCTTGATCGCACTCGGGAGGTGGGGGTTCGTCCTCGGCGGCGCGGACTGCATGGAGAGATGCATCGAGCCAGGTGAACATCGATCGGAACGGTAGCCCGTCCGAGGTCGCGCGGAGACCTCTCCGTCTCTGAGTTCTTCCACGACGGGCGGGGTACTCTGTCGGCCCGATGGACAGCAATCCGATACGAGTAGGAGTCGTGGGCACGGGCTACGTCGGTCTCACGACCGGCGCCTGTCTGGCCCACCTCGGACACCATGTCGTGTGCGCAGATGTCGACCCCCGCAAGGTCGACATGCTCGCGTCCGGAGAGATCCCCATCGTCGAGGAGGGCCTCCAGGCGATCGTCGACGACGCGCGGGCCGGAGGCCGCATCGACTTCGTGCTCGGTGCCGAAGCCGCGGCCTCCGATGTCGATGTGGTGTTCCTGTGCGTGCCCACGCCGCAGGGCGACGACGGCTCCGCCGATCTGTCGTACATCCAAGCGGCCGCCGCCCAGATCGCTCCCGTACTGGCTTCGGGCACGGTGGTCGTGAACAAGTCGACCGTTCCGGTCGGCTCCACACTCGCTGTCGAGCGGGTGCTCCGACGCGACGACATCCCGGTCGTGTCGAATCCGGAGTTCTTGCGCGAGGGAACGGCCGTGCACGACTTCCTCAACCCCGACCGCGTGGTCATCGGGTCCGCCGACAGCGCGGCAGCCGAGCGCGTGGCCGAACTGTACGCGCCGCTCGACGCTCCGGTGCTGATCACCGACCCCGCATCCGCTGAAACCATCAAATACGCCGCCAACGGCTTCCTCGCCATGAAGATCTCGTTCGTCAACGCCGTCGCCGCGATGTGCGAGGCAGTCGGGGCCGACGTGGCAGCGGTGGTCGAGGGCATCGGTTCCGACGAGCGAATCGGCCGCCAGTTCCTCAAGCCGGGACCGGGATGGGGCGGGAGCTGCTTTCCGAAGGACTCCCGGGCTCTCGTGAAGATCGCCGAGGACCACGGGTACGACTTCGCGCTGATGCGCGGTGTCATCGAGGTGAACGACGAACAGCGTGAGCTGATGGTGGGCAAGATCGCCCGTGCCGTCGGCCGTGCCCACGACGATCTGCACGGTGTGCGGGTCGGTGCGCTCGGCCTCACCTTCAAGGCGGGCACCGACGACCTGCGGGAATCGCCTGCGCTGGCGATCATCGCCGATCTCCGCGCCGCCGGTGCCGAAGTGACTGCGTACGACCCCACTGTCGGGAGGTCCCTCACGCCGGTGCAGGCGGCCGAGCTCGCCGGGATCGACATCCGGCACGGTGCCGTCGACGCCGTCGAAGGCGCCGACGTCATCGCCGTGTTCACCGAGTGGGCCGAGTTCGCCAAGCTCGACCTGGGCGCCGTCGCCGGGGGTGTCGAGAACGGCACCACCGTGGTCGACATGCGCAATCTGCTCGATCCGGCGCAGGTGCGCGAGGTCGGGCTCGACTACGACGGCGTGGGCCGTCGTTGATGCGCGTTCTCGTCGCCGGCGGGGCGGGCTTCCTCGGTTCGCACCTGTGTGACGCTCTCCTGGCGAGAGGCGATCGCGTGGTGTGTGTCGACAACCTCGTCACCGGCTCGCAGGAGAACGTGGCCCACCTCGGCGCCCATCCGCGTTTCGAGATGTTCGAGCGCGACGTCGTCGAGCCACTCGGCGACGTCGGGCCCGTCGACGCCGTGATGAACTTGGCCAGCCCGGCCTCGCCGCGCGACTACCTGGCCCTGCCGCTGGAGACGCTCGCCGCCGGAAGCACCGGCACCGCGCACCTCATCGACCTGGCGGTCGCCCAGGAGGCGGTGTTCTTCCAGGCGTCGACGAGCGAGGTCTACGGCGATCCGGACGTGCATCCCCAGACCGAGGCCTACTGGGGGAACGTCAACCCCATCGGTGAGCGCAGCGTCTACGACGAGTCGAAGCGGTTCGGTGAGGCGCTCACTGCAGCGTCGGCCCGCGTGCACGGGCTCGACGTGCGGATCGTCCGGATCTTCAACACGTACGGGCCGCGAATGAGGGTCGACGATGGGCGGGTCGTCTCGAACTTCATCGTGCAGGGGTTGCGGGGTCGGCCGCTGACCGTCTACGGCGACGGCACCCAGACCCGTAGCTTCTGCTACGTCGACGACGAGGTGAGGGGCTTCCTCGCCCTCCTCGACAGCCATGTGACCATGCCGGTCAACATCGGCAATCCGCACGAGTTCACCATGCTCGAACTGGCTGAGGTCGTCGTCGAGCTCACCGGCTCGACGGCTGGAATCATCCACGAACCATTGCCGATCGACGATCCCCGCCAGCGCAGGCCCGACATCTCGCTGGCCCGGGAGAAGCTCGGTTGGGAGCCGTTGGTCGGCCTGCGGGCCGGGTTGGAGCGGGCGATCCCGTATTTCGCCACTCAGCTGGCCGAATCCGCCTGAGCGTCTCACGCCACGGACCGGGCGGGACGTAGACTCCCCCGTCGTGTGGACGAAGAAGGTGATGGCGGGCTTGCGGCCCTCCACCTTGGAGATCCCCACCGGCGAACTGCGCGACATCGTCCGCCGCTCTCGTGAGGTCGTTCTTCTCGCCGCCGTCACCGGGGCCGTCACCGGCCTGTTCGTACGGTTCTTCGAGTATTTCGTGGCCGAGGTGTTGTTCGAGCAGTTGATCCACGGCCCGTGGTACCTCGGGATCGTGATGCCGGGCCTCGGGCTCGTGGTGTCGGCGATCCTCCTGCGAACGCTCGGCAACGGGGCCTCCCCGGCCACCTCCGACGAGTACCTGCGCGCGTTCCACGACCCGGAGTACCCGCTCCGCCCCCGGGCCTTCTGGGGGCGCGTCACCGCGGCCGTCTCCACCCTCGGCTCGGGCGGGGCGATGGGCCTGGAAGGACCGTCGATGTACGCGGGCTCGGCGTTCGGGGCGATGATCCAGCGTCGCCTGCCGGCCTCGTTCCGCGGTGCCGACCACCGGACACTGCTCGTTGCCGGCGCCGCCGCCGGTGTGGCGGCGATCTTCAAGGCCCCCGCCACCGGAGCGATCTTCGCCCTCGAGGTCCCGTATCGCGACCAGATGGCGCGACGGATGCTGCTTCCGGCACTGGTGGCGAGTGCCTCGGGCTATCTCGTGTTCGTGTTCCTCAGCAACACGCGGCCGATCTTCTCCTTCGAGGAGGAGGACCGCATCGCCTCCTTCGGCTACCGCGACCTCATCGGAGCGGTCCTCATCGGCTTGTTCTGCGCCTTCGGTGCACGGATGTTCTCCCGGGCGATCCGCTGGGGCAAGGCGTTCACACTCCAACCCGTGGTGTGGCGGGTGTTCGTCGCGGCGAGCGCACTCGGTGTCGTCTTCCTCATCGGCCGCGTGCTCACCGGGGAGAGCCTCACTCTCGGCTCGGGGTTCGAGGTGTTCCTCTGGCTCGGCGAGGAGCACCACCTGTTGCTGCTCGTGGCCGTGTTCTTCCTCCGAATGGCGGCGACGACGTTCACCCTCGCCGGAGGGGGCGTCGGCGGTGTGTTCATTCCGCTCGTCGTCGGCGGAGCACTCGTCGGCCGCGCCGTGGGCGACCTCGTGGACCCGCTCGACCCCACGCTGTACGTGCTGCTCGGCATCGCCGCGTTCCTCGGCGCCGGCTACCGCGTCCCGCTCGCCGCGGTGATGTTCGTCGCCGAATCCACGGGACAGCCAGGTTTCATCGTCCCGGCCCTGTTCGCCGCGGTCGCCGCCGAGTTGGTCATGGGTGAGGTCTCTGTCACGACCTTCCAGCGGACTCCGGAAGAAGATCGATAGCACGGCGACCACGACTGTGCACGGCCGCGCACGGCAGTGGCTGCCGATGGCCATCCCGGAGGGTGACTTCGCGAGACTCGCCCGCATGACCGTGACGGTGACGAGCGAACTGCAGGGGACGATCGTGAGTGTCCTCGTCGACGTGGGGGCCCCCGTGCGGTCCGGGACCGTGCTGGCGTTGGTCGAGTCGATGAAGATGCACCACGAGATCGTGTCCCCCAGCGACGGAACGGTCGCCTCGATCGAGGTCACGGAGGGTGCCACCGTCATGACGGGTGATCCCGTCGTGTCCGTCTCCGCGGGGACGGTCGAGACCGCATCCCCCGAGTCCGTGGAGGCGTCCGGCTCCGAGGCGCCGACCGGCCTCGACCGGCCCGATCTGCAGGAGGTCATCGAGCGCCACCGCGTGGGCCTCGACGAGGCCCGGCCGGGCGCGGTCGCCAAACGAAGGGCACGGGGGCGCCGCACCGCGCGGGAGAACGTCGCCGACCTCGTGGACGAGGGAACGCTGGTCGAGTACGGCCCCACTGTGATCGCCGCGCAGCGTCGCCGGCGAGATCTCGACGACCTCATCCACAACACTCCCGGCGACGGCATCGTCGGCGGTCTGGCCGACGTGAACGGAGCGCTCTTCGACGACCCGGTGGAACGGAAGTGCGTCGTGGTGTCCTACGACTACACGGTGCTGGCCGGCACTCAGGGCCTCCAGAACCATCGCAAGAAGGACCGCCTGTTCGAGACCGCCCGCCAACTGCGGACACCGGTGGTGTTCTTCACCGAGGGAGGGGGCGGTCGACCGGGTGACACCGACGGGTTGGGCGTGTCGGGGCTCGACTGTCTGGCGTTCCTGTGGTTTGCCGAATTGTCGGGTTCGGTGCCGCTGGTCGGCATCAACTCCGGCTACTGCTTTGCCGGCAACGCCGCGATCCTCGGCTGCTGCGACGTGGTGATCGCCACCGAGGACTCGAACATCGGGATGGGCGGCCCGGCGATGATCGAAGGAGGCGGTCTCGGCGTGTTCGCACCCACCGATGTCGGGCCGCTCTCGGTCCAGCGGTCGAACGGCGTGATCGACATCGTGGTGAAGGACGAGGAAGAGGCCGTCTCCGTGGCGAAGCGGTACCTCTCGTACTTCCAGGGCCGCACCGAGGAGTGGACGGCACCGGACCAGGCGGCCCTGCGTGATGTCGTGCCGGTCGACCGGCTCCGCGCGTACGACATCCGGCACGCCGTCGAGGGTCTGTTCGACGAGGGCTCCGTGCTGGAACTGCGTGCCGAGTTCGGCCTCGGAATGGTCACCTCGCTGGCTCGTCTGGAGGGCCGTCCGGTCGGAGTTCTGGCGAACGATCCCCGCCATCTCGGCGGAGCGATCGACTCGGACGGTTCCGACAAGGCGGCCCGCTTCATGCAGCTCTGCGATGCTCACGGCCTCCCTTTGATCACGCTGTGTGACACTCCCGGCATGATGGTCGGCCCGGAGGTCGAGGAGACCGCGTTGGTCCGACACTGCAGTCGCCTGTTCGTCACCGGTGCGAACCTCCGGGTACCCACCGTCACGGTCGTCACCCGCAAGGCGTACGGTCTCGGAGCCCAGGCGATGATGGGAGGTTCCACCAAGGCCCCTTTGGCGTGCCTGGCCTGGCCCACGGGGGAGTTCGGTGGAATGGGCCTCGAGGGCGCGGTCCGGCTGGGCTATCGCAAGGAGTTGGAGGCGGTGACCGACGCTGCTGAGCGAGAGGTCCTGTTCCGGGAGATGGTCGACCGGATGTACGAGCACGGCAAGGCGCTGAGCACGGCGACCCACTTCGAGATCGACGACGTGATCGACCCCGCCGACACCCGCCGCTGGTTGATCACGCTGCTCGACGCTGCCCCGGAGCGGGAGCGCTCGGCCGAGGTCAGGCCCAACATCGACACATGGTGACCCGGCGAAGAGCAGTGGCTCAGCGGTCGCAGGTGGATTCGCCGACGAGGGAGAAGCCGCGACCGGCGAGCTCGTAGAGCTGGACGTTGTGCTCGTCATCGGTCCACGACTTGGTGACGAGTTCGTACACGCGGTCGCCGTTGAGGTCGGCGACGTCGAGCACCCTGAACCGTTCGAGCGGCGGGGGTGGCGGACGCGTCGTCGTGCTCGCCGCGACCGACGGTTCGGGCTCGGGTTCGGGCTCGGGCTCGGGAGGAGGGGCGACCACGTCGGAGTCGAGTTCGGCCACGCCGCCCGTGGCGTTGTCGTACGTGAAGAGGAGCGAGAAGCCGGAACCGTCGTCGGCCGGCGTCTCCGTCGACTCGAAGACCACGACCGACAACTCCTCGCCGTCGCCGTTCATGTCGGCCAACACGATCTGCACCACCTCGCCCGGCGTCGAGCTGGGAGCTCGTCCCTGGAGCAGCTCGCGGGCGGCGTCGACGTACTCGGGGATGTCGGCGCGCACCCCGGCGACCGCGCGAGGGCGCAGTGCCCAGGCTCCCTCGACTGCGAGGGCGGCGAAGCCGGAATCCGCCGGTTGCAGCGCCGACACGGGGACACGGACGCGCGGGCCGTCGGCACCACTGCACGATCGCACGTCGGAACCGATCTCGGAACCGATGGTACGCGCGCCGAGTGCGGACACCCTGACCTCCTGGCCCTGCGTCCAACGGGGGGCGTTCGTCGCGTCGGCGTCGACGAACGCGTTGCCGGTCCAGCCGCCGATCGGAACCCAACCCTGGTCGCCGCCACCTGGGGTGGAGGCGAACACGGCCACCGTGCGCCCGGTCGGATCGGTGGGGCCGGGCAAGGCCGTCGTGGTCGGTCCGGGCTCGGTGGTGGAGGTGGTGGTGGCCGGTGGCACCTCGGTCGTGGTCGTCTCGGGGCCGGCCGTCGGGAGGGGCGCGGTGTCGACCGTCGTGGCGGAGCCGACGCCGGCGGTGGCGGGTCCCGACGCCTCGTCGTTCGAGCATGCCGCAACCGTGACGACCACGGCGGCGAGCAGCAGGGTGCGGCGTGTCACGCGATCAATACTGGCGCGGTCACGAGAGGTCGGGCCAACGTCGCCGCTGGCGGCGGCGAAGACCCGCCGCTCCCAGGCGGCGGTGTTCCTCGAGGGCCCACTGGCGGCGCCATCCGTTGTGGTCCGGGCCGGTGAGCGGCGGGTTGTCACCCGACGCGGCCCGCCGTGAGGCCGTCCAGTAGTCGGTCAGTGCCTCGTCGCCGAGTCGCGTCACCGCGGCCTCGATCCGGCGGTTGAGTGCGCGGGTGCTCTCGCCCTCTTCGGGAACGATGGGCGATCCGAAGATGACTCTTGCCTGGCCCGGTTTCGGGCGTGTCATCCCCTTGCCGAAGATAGCTCCGGTCCCGTCGATGAACACAGGTACGACGGGGGTGCCGGTACGG
>CBFCWZ010000029.1:0-18646 GCA_965601935.1 uncultured Ilumatobacteraceae bacterium | reverse complement strand
GACCGTGCCCTGCCCCGACTCGCCCGGCGTTCCGGATCCGGTCAGGGTGAGTTCCCAGTCCTCGGGTGAGGACGTCCCGCCACTCGTGTTGTCGACGATCTTGAAGAACGTCAGCGTTGTCCGCCGATACTCGAAGGTGCACACCACGGCATCGCCCGCAGCGAGGTCCAGCGTGTCGGAATCACCGCCGTCGTCGCACGACAGCGACGCCTGAACGAATCCGGCCGGCGCATCGGTCTCGAGGACGTACCGACCGGGCTCGACCTCGCCACGCACGCGGGGACCCGGACCCGACAGTTCCTCGGGACCGGTCGCCTTCAACGTCCACTCGGTCGGGTCGACCCCGGGTTCGCCCTCGACCACCAGGATCAGGAGTGCGGTCTCGGAGTCGTCGCACTCGGTCGCCGTTCCCGAGATCGTCCACACCGACCGCGCGGCCGGATCGAACGTCACCCCCGGCCTCGGCACCGCGCCCACCCGCACTCTCCACTCGCCGTTCCGCCCGCGCTCCGGTTTTTCGACTTCGGCGATGAGCGTGTAGTCGGCCTCGTCGTTCTCGACGACGGAGAACGATCCCTCGTCGCAGTCGTACGTCACGCCTGGTTCCGCAGGACCGATCTCGGGTTCGATGGAGGTGGTCGTGGTCGTGGGGCCGCCACCGCCGCCGTCGGGGGGTTCGATGGTGGTGGTCGTTGTGGGGCCGCCGCCGGGGGGGCCGCCGTCGGGGGGTTCGATGGTGGTGGTCGTTGTGGGGCCGCCGCCGGGGGGGCCGCCGTCGGGGGGGCCGCCGTCGGGGGGGCCGCCGTCGGGGGGAATGGAAGTGGTCGTTGTGGTGGTCGTTGTCGTGGTCGTGGTGGTCGTTGTGGTGCTTGTGGTGGTCGTGGTCGTCGGCGGGGTCGGGCCGCAGTGGTGGACGTGGCTGACGTCGTGGCCGGTGGCGGCCTTCACGTCGACGGTTTGGCCGTTGGAGGCCCAGAAGGTGTGGTGCGACCGACCCGCCTTCACGACGATGGCGGAAATGGTGGGCCATCCCGGGACCGTGTAGGTCGGGCCGGAGAGATTGTCGACCTTGCCCGCGTCGATGGTGCCAGCGGGGCAGGAATAGGCGTCGCCCCGGCCCTCGGCCCGGCCCGGTGCCAGCCACACGACCAGGGGCAGGGCGACGACCAAGAGCAGCAGCAGGCGCAGGTCGAATCCCGTCCGCGCCGCCCGATCACCGGGCCCCGAACTGCGCTGGCTTAACGTCATGATCCCCCGGTTGCCCAACGCGCTGGCGGCGCCGACGATGAGGTCCCGGTCGCTCTGTTGCGGTCGACCGACACGCCGAATCTCCTGCGTGCAAGAGTACCAGCGGGTCGAGCGCAACGTCTAGCAGGGGGATCGGCGATCATCGACGGGTCGGGCCCGCCGAACGAAGTACCGTTGGCGCGTGGGCTCCGACGTCTTCATCTCCGCGGTGAGCGGCGACTTCCGCGACCAGCGGGCCCTCTTGGCCGAGGGACTGCGCGACAAGGTCACGAAGGTCGTGACCCAGGAGGACATCAGCAAGGACACCACCCCCGGCATGGGCGACACCATCATGGGGAAGCTGCACAAGTACATCGAGGGGTGCACGACCGTGGTCGGTCTCCTGGGAGGGGGTGTCGGGACAACACCCGAACCACTCGAGGCGAGCGGATATGTCAATCGGTACGGTGCCGAGGTCCCGGCCGAGTTGCTCCGTGCCGGGGTGTCGTACACGCAGTGGGAAGTCGTGTTCGCCGTGTTGATGGACCATGACCTCCTGCTCTGTCAGGACGTGCGCAAGACCGACCTGGTGGCGAGTCAGGCGGTCTTCCTCGACTGGCTCATGCGCACGCATGGCCGGTACGCACACCCGTTCGAGAACGACCAGCAGCTGGCCGAACTCGTGCTCGACCGGGAATGGCAGCCGGCCGAGATGCGTTCCGCCGGCCACCGCTACCAGCACCATCCCGATGGAGGCCGCCTCGTCGAGGCGGGCCGCCCCGCTGTGGAGCAGATCGAGTTGGCGCCCGCCAAGCGTCTGGTCAAGGACCAGTACGCCATGGTCGGGCGCGATGCCGAACTGGACCGTTTGGCGAACCTGCTCCGCGTGGGTGGAGATCCGCTCGTCAACGTCACGGCCCCCGTCGGGGCCGGCAAGAAGAAACTCCTGTCCGCACTCGAAGAGCCCACGCTCATCTCGAAACGGGCGGACCGCCGACACGCGGAGGACCTGCTGCAGGACGCCTGGAGCCAGCTCTACGCGGCAGAGGGCAACGCCGTCCTGCCCGACGAACGGCTCGACGACCTGGCCGAGGCCGAGGTCCTCGTCTTCATGGCCGACGTCGACCCGGTGGCGCCGCAGATCAGCACCCTCACCGAGACGATGGAGGAGGCACGTTTCTGCGTCACCTCATCCGAGCCGGTTCCGGCGGCCCGTGCCTTTCCGCTCGAGGAGCTCACGGACGAGTCGCTGCGTGAACTGTTCGAGCAGCGCTACCTCTCGCGCGTGTCCGACGGAGACTGGGAACGGCTCTCGAAGCTGTGCCACCGGCTGGACCGGAACCCGGCCCGAGTGGTCCAGCTGGCCGAACAGGCCTACGCCGCGAGCGATCTCGTGGCGTTCGTCGACGGTCTCGCCGGACTCGAGCACACCGAGCTTCTCGCCTCGCTCACCCCGGCAGGGGAGCCCGGACGGGCCGCCTCGATCGTCGCCCGGGTCGGCACCTTCGTCCCGGAAACCGTGTTGGCCGACGTGACGTCGCTGTCGGCCGTGGGGAGCGGCGAGTCGACTGGGGTGCTGCGATCGGCGTCGCCCCGCTACGAGGCCAACCTGGCGCTCGGGCTGGTGCCCGCCGACGACGACGTGATGTCGTCGCTGTTCGACGCCACGCGCAGTTGGCTGGCGATTGCCGCGACCGACGAGATCTTCGAGAACCGGGAGTTCGTGGAGAAGATGCTCCAGTGGGGAGAGGACAACGAGCGCTGGCCCGAGGTGGTGGAGATGGCCCGCGCTGCGGACGCGGCGATGGTTCTCGGAGGACGCCACGGTGCCTGGGAGGAGATCCTCGAGCGCGCCCAGCGTGCGGCGTCGGCGTCGGCCGACGGAGCGGCCGAGGCCTGGGCCCTGCACCAGCTCGGCACGAGGTCCCTGCTCGTCGGTAATGCCGCCGGCGCACTCGGCCTACTCCAACGTGCCCGTCGCCGCCGCGGCCAGGATGCCGGCGCAGGTGGTGACTCGACGCTCCAGAACCTCAAACAGCTTCCGTTCGCCGCCGTTGCGGTGCTGCTCCTGATCGGCTGGGCCGCGCTCGTCGGGATCTGGTTGTTCGCCCTCGGGGTCGATGCGTCCGCTGACGAACCGGAGCCGCCGTCGGGAACCCCCGCCATCTCCGAGATCTCCCCGGAGGTCGGCGAGTTCGACAGCGCCGGAGTGTCGCGCGACTTCCTGGTGAAGAACCTCGGCGGTGCTCCCTTCTCCGTCGCGGTCAGTTCGAACAACGAGACGCCCGGGTTCTCTGTCGACGCGGGCAGTTGTTCCGCACCGTTGGCACCCGAGTCCGACTGCACGATCAGCATCGTGTTCCGCCCCGAGGGACCGAACGTCGCCGCACCCGACTCCCCGATCTGGGCCACCGAGCTGGTGTTGGTGCTCACGGCGGACGACGACTCCGCGGTGATCGGAGACCGCCGCATCCTGTTGATCGGCGATGCCGGCGGTTGACGGCCGAGTTCAGTTCAGCAACGACATCCCGATCACCAGAACGGTCCACACGATCATGCACACGGCCAGTACCGCGGCGAGTGGGATCCGCCCCGGCCACGCACGACGTCCGAGGGCCATCCGGGCGAGGAACGCCGCCATGAGCAGCATGGCCGCAGCGCCGACCACGCCGACGATGGCCTGCAGCATCTGGAACCACGCATCGTCGAATCCGTCGCGGGTCGGCTCGGCGGGATCGGCCAGTCGCCAGACCGAGCGCAGCCAGAGTGCCGCCCCCAGCACGGACAGCGCCGCGCCGGTGGCGGCGATCGCCCGGGCCAGCGGGTCCGAGTTCACGAAGACGTACGGGCGCCCGCGATGTGCTCCCACCTCGATGGGTGGGAGCTCCGATTCGTCGGCGAGTTCGGTCTCGGTGTCGATGTCAGCGAACTTACTCCGCTCGATCGCACCGGATCGGCCAATTGCGCCGGCGGGGATCGCCCGGCGAACCGCGTTGACGGGGTCGGCGGACGACGAGTCAGCGGCTCCGATCTGCTCAGAACACGACGCCGTGAGAACGCGATCGGGTCGATGTTGCCCGCCAGCCTCGCGCCGTTTCTGACCGTTCTCCAGCTGTTGGGCGTTTCCTACGGGTTTCCTACGCGGCCATCACAGGGTGCAGTATCACGTCATCATCTGTTGTCATCTGTGGTGATGGTGCGAGAGGGGTGTCTCGCCTGCTCAGGTGGCACACTCGGTGCCGAGTTCATCGTAGATGTAGGAGTTCTCTGCGGGGGTCTGGAGGATGAACGACTGGCGGTTGCCGTTCTCGTCGGGGGCGCCGACCAGTACCTCCATCTGGGCCACGGAGCCGAACTGGCTCGTGATGGCGTACTGGGGGATGACGCCGTCGACGGCGACGACCTCCTCTCCGAACAGCACGGGGCTGATGTACGCGTCGGACCCACCGATCGAGATGGCGACGACGGCCGACTGGCGTGACTCGAGGGTGGCGGACTCGATGGTGGCCATCACCTGGTCGTCCTCGACGAGACGTTCGGTGAACGCCTGGTTGGTGGCCGCGGTGAGGTTCTCGAGAGTGGCGGCGAGGCTGAGGTAGTCGCGAGCCTGGTCGTCGCTCTCCTCGATGGCCGCGAGGATGGGCTCGAAGGTGCGATCCATCATCCAGGGGTTGGTGCACTCCCACACCTCGCCGCCGGCAGCTGTGGTGAGCTCACCGAATCGGTCGGCCACTTCTTGGTGGGAGTCGCGCAGCTTCTCGGCGAGTTCCTGTGTGTCGGCGGGCAGGGCGCCCGAGCCGAGGGCCTCGTCGTAGAGATACACGGCGGTGAGTTCGAGTGACGACACCGTGCGCAGAAGTGTGGCGTCGGTGACCTCGTAGTCGCCGAGTGGCTCGGGGGTCGGCGCGTAGCCGACGCGGCCCGGTGACTCATCGCCCGTGCGGTCGTCGCCACAGGCGGCGACGATGGCGCCGAGACCGAGGGTGACACCACCGAGGCGCAGAGCCTGGCGGCGGCTGGTGGGTGTGTTCATGGGGTTGGTGTCCCGGCTCATGCGTCACCCTCCGCGTCGGCGGAGGCGGCAGGCGTGCTCGCGGCGGTGCCGGATGCCTCGAGGAGGGCATCGACGTCGTCACCGAGGACATCGCCGAGGACAGTGGCCTGGCGGGCCTCGACCACGAGGATCGATGCGGTGAGCCGTTTGGCCTGGAGGCTCTCGTACTGAGCGAGCAACTCGGTGTGGGTGGCCACCGCGTCGTTCTCCAGCTGCTGGGCGGCGGCTGCGAACTGCTGCACGTCGGTGGTGTCGAACCCGCTCTCGAGAGCGTCGTACACCTCCTGGCTGGGCGAGTTGGCAGAGACACCGGTCATCCCGGCGATGGATTCGGCGTAGGCCCGGTGGTTGCGGGCGATCACGGCGATGCTGCCGTCGGGGTCGTCGATCCCCGCGTCGATCGCGAGTTGGTACAGGTCGCGGGCGGCCAGCTCGAGCGACTGGGCGGCAGCGAGCAATTCCTTGTCGGCGTCGGTCGGCGAGGTCGGGGGAGCGGCCTTTGCCGGACCATCGGAGAGCAGCACGGCCGCTGCGCCCAGTAGCCCGGCGGCGCCTGCCGCTCCGAGCCACCCGCGCCGCGAGGTCGCGCGCTCAGCGATCTGGGGATCCACGTGGGAGGGTCCTTTCGGGGTCATGGGAGAGATCGGCCTCGCCCGTCGGGAGGCGCTCGGGTGATTCTAGGGGGACGCGGTCCTCTCGGATGGAATCGTCAGAAGTCGAGTGCCGACAGGTCGGGGATCCACTCACCGGCCCGTCCGAGCGCGTTGGCCCAGGTCGTGCGCACAGCAGCCCGGTCGTAGCCGGTGCGGGGCTCGGCTCTGGTGAGCGGTCGCCACAACTGGTCGACGTCGCCGACGTCGCTCCACGCCCCTGTGGCGAGTCCGGCGAGGAACGCCGCCCCGACCGTGGTGGATTCCACGACGGGCGCCACTTCGACCGGGCGGCCGCTGGCATCGGCGAGAGCTTGCACGAAGGTGGGGTTGCGGCTCATTCCGCCGTCGACCCGCAGGGTGTCGATCGGGAGGCCGGTATGGGCAGCCGCAGCATCGACCAGGTCGGCGCCGCGGTGGGCGACCCCTTCCAGCACCGCACGCACGATGTGTTCGCGTCGGCTGCCGCGGGTCAGCCCCAGGAGAGTGCCCCGGGCGCCGTAGTCCCATTGCGGCGTGCCCAAGCCGAGCAGGGCAGGTACGTAGACGACGCCGCCGGAGTCCTCGCAGAGCGCCGCCACGTCGTGACTTTCGGCGACGGTGTCGATGAGGCCCATGTCGTCACACAGCCACTCGACGTTCGTCCCCGCCGACAGCAGGATCGCCTCGACGCCATAGCTCAGTTCGCCATGATGTGACCACACCGGGAGGGGATAGGTGCCGGACTCATGACGACTGGCCGTGGTCGGGGGATCGAGGTCGGCGCGGACGTCGAGCATCCCACCGGTGCCGAAGGTGATCTTCGTCTGGCCGGGCCGGACGCAGCCCTGGCCGACGAGCGAGCCTTGCTGGTCGCCGATGATCGAGGCGATCGGCGGTGATCCGGGGAGTGCGTCGGCGGTACCGCACACACCGATCGTGTCGACCACAGCGGGCAGGAATCCTTCGGGGATACCGAAGGCGTCGAGGATCGCGCCGTTCCACCCGGAGCCGTCGACCGACCGCATGCCGGTCAGAGTGGCCGACGCGTTGGTGTGGTCGGTCACGTGGAGTCCTCCGCCCAGGTTCCAGGCGACCCACGAGTCGACGGTTCCGACGCACAGATCCCGTTCGCGGGCACCTTCCACGTTGTCGAGGATCCAGGCCACCTTGGTGACCGACTGATTCGGGGCGAGCGACCAGCCGTGTTCGGCCTTGGCCACGATGCACTCGCCGACGGTGCGGAGGTCCTGCCATCCGATACCCGGAGCGATCGGTTCGCCCGTCGATCGATCCCACACGACGACGCTGGCACGTTGGTTCGTGATGCCCACGCAGTCGATCGGCCGACCGGCCTCGTCCGCTGCGGTCCGGGCGACCTCGAGGAAATGGTCCGCCATCACAGCAGCATCGAACTCGACGAGACCGGGGGACGGAGTCGAGGGCGGGAAGGCCCGGTACTCCATCACCTCGACGTCGAGCGACTCGTTCACCACACAGGCGCGGAGCCCGCTCGTGCCCACGTCGACGACCAGGATCGCCGTCATTGGTGCCCACCTTCCCGGATCACGCTCGGATGGTAACCCCTGGCCTGGAGGCGGCTGCCGAGCATCCCGCCGATGAGGCCGGCGAGCAGCACGAAACTCAGTGTGAAGACCACGGCGAACCAGCGCACTTCGCCTCCGGTGAGGAGACGAATCGCGACGAACACCGCTTGCGCCAGGAGGTAGCTGCCGCCGGCCGTGAGCAGGGCGTGCGTGTAGGGCGTCCCCACCCGCTGGACCCAGGCCGTGCTGCCGCTGCCGAGGATGAACCCGAACAGCGCGCCGAAGAAGAACACGGCGTTCAGGGCGGGGTCGTCGACGATCGACCCGACGATGGTGATCGGAACTGCGAAGACGAGAGCGACCCCGCCGCCCGCACGAATCGCGAGCCAGTCCCATCGTCCCGAGGGGGCGGGGAGTCCGGATCCGTCGCTCATGGCCAGGGGACCTCGCCGAATGGTGAGGTCAGCCCGAGCTTGCCGGGGTTCAGGATGCCCTGGGGATCGAGGGCATCCTTGATCGACTGGAGCACGCCGAGCGCGGGGCCGAGGGCGTCGTGGGCGAACCGGGCCCGGTTCAGGCCCACGCCGTGGTGGTGGGACAGGTTCCCGCCGTGTCGGAGGGCCGCTCGCTGTCCGGCGTCCCAGAGAGCGACGTAGGTGGACTCGATCTGGTCGGGCGGGGGAGTGGCGGCGAACGTGAAGTAGAGGCAGGCCCCGTCGAGGTAGCTGTGGGAGAGGTGGCACGTGGCGACCCGGGCGTGCTCGACCTCCATCATCGCTGCGCGCACCTCGTCGAACAGCGTGTCGAGCGCGGCCCACGGGCCGGCGACCTCCATGGTGTCGACCACGAACCCCTTCCGCGTCAGGCCCTGCAGGGCGGAGGTGTCGTTGCGGTGCTCGAGCCAACCACCGACGATTGCATCGTCGACCGTGTGGCCTCCCGCCGCTCCGGCGGCGTCGGCCACGATCTCCATCGTCGATCCGACGATTCTCGGGTCACCCTCGTCGAGCACCAGCAGGATCGCCTCCTCCCCGTCGCCGCCGTGGTCGCGGGCCGATTCCGGGCCGTCGTAGAGCCGGAGTACGGCAGGGGTGGCCCCTGCCCGCATCACGCGGCGGCACGCCTCGACTCCGGCGGAGAACGTGGGAAACGAGTACGCGGCACGCCGCTCATGGGCGGGTCGCGGGTGGGCCCTGAGCCACACGTTGGTGATGACGGCCAGTGTCCCCTCCGAGCCGACGAGCAGTTGGGTCAGATCGGGACCCTCGGCGGCTGCGGGAGCGCCGCCGGTGCGGACGACCGTTCCGTCGGCGAGGACCGCCTCGAGCCCGACGACCATGTCCTCGATCTTCCCGTAGCGGGTCGAGTACTGCCCCGCGCCGCGTGATGCCACCCAGCCCCCGACGGTGGCGAGGTCGAAGCTCTGCGGGAAGTGGCCGACGGTGAGGCCCTCGTCCTCGATGGTGGCCTCGAGATCGGGGCCGAAGGTGCCCGGGCGGACCTCGATGACCCCGGAGACGGTGTCGACCGACTCGATGCCGGCGAGCGCCGTGAGGTCGAGCACGACGCCCCCGAACGCGGGTACGGCTGCGCCGCAGACCCCGCTGCGGCCCCCGGAGGGGGTCACCGGGAGCCCATGGTCCGTGCAGATCCTCAGCACCGCCGCGACGTCGTCGGTGGAGCGGGGGAACACGACCACGCCGGCCGGCTGGGGGACCTCTCCCCGGAGTGCCCAATGGAGCGACAGCGGCCACCAGTCCCGCCCGTGCTCGGAGCGGCTCTCCTCACTCGTCTCGATGGCACACACGGCGGAGAGCGCGTCCAGCGCCTCCTCCGGTAGGGCAGTCACCTCTGTCGCGAGACGCCGGCCGTGGCCGAGCAACTCAATCGGTGGTGTCGGTTGGCGTGGCATGTTGCGTCACTGCCTCTTCCTCGTGGGAGCAGATCTGGCGATAGCGGTCGACCTCGGCCTCGCGCTGGTCGGGCGACCATCCCAACTCGGCGGCCATGAGGTCGGCGGCGTCGTCGACGGCGGCCAGGGTGGCCTGGCGGTCGAACAGGTGGGCGCGGGTACGGCGCATCAGCACGTCGTCGAGGTGGCACGCCATCTCGGAGCGCACGGAGTGCACGACCTCGGCCCGGAGGTACGGCTGACCGTCGACCAACGGTGCGTCGAGGGCCGGGTCGGCGCGCCCCAACGCGACGACGGCACGCGCTGCGGTCCCGTACCGGCGGGCGAGATGCGGACCGCCGGGCAGCGGCACCTTCCTCGACGGTGCGCCGACGAGCCGAAGCCGCCGGGTGGGGTGGTGTCGCCACGCCGCCGGTGGATCCGGCAGGCTGTCGACCACGGCGTCGACCGCGTCCTCGGCCATTGCGCGATACGTCGTCAGCTTGCCTCCGTTGACGTGGACCACGCCGCCCGGGCCGGTGTCGACCACGTGTCGGCGGGAGAGGTCGGCGGTCGTGCCGGAGGGGTCGCCGCCGGTCTGGCGCACGAGCGGCCGCAGGCCCGCCCACACGCCGGTGACGTCGGACTCGTCGATCGAGGTGGTCAGCGCAGCCCGCAGCGCGGCGAGAAGGTACTCGACGTCGGCGGCGTCGCACTGGGGGGTGTCGAGCCCGCCACCGTGGTCGGTGTCGGTGGTGCCGACGTAGGTGTGCCGGAACGTGCCGTCACCGTTCGGGCCCCACGGTACGAGGAACACGCTGCGCCGGTCCCGCTTCGATGGCACGACCACGGCCACGTCGTTGCGGACCTTCTCCCACGGGAGTGCGATGTGGACCCCCTTGGCGGGCCGGATCTGTGGCGCGGCAGTGGGTTCTTCGTAGGCGCGAACGTCGTCGCTCCACACACCGGTGGCGTCGACCACCCGACGCGTGGGCACGGTGACGGAGCGGCCGGCGTCGTCGACGGTCACGTCACTCACGCGTCCGTTCTCGCGACCCAACCCGGTCACCGGGAGATGGTTGGCGACGTGGGCGCCGTGCTCGGCGGCCGTCATCGCCAGGGCGAGGGTGAGCCGGGCATCGTCGGTGGAGGCGTCGAAGTAGAGGTAGCCGGCACTGAGCTCATCGGTGTGGCAGGTCGGGAAGTGCTCGGCGGTCCTCTCGGGCGACAGACGGCGGTGGAGCCGTCCGATCCTCCAGCCGCCCGTGAGGTCGTACATCCACATGGCCGAGCCGAGTGCACGGGCGATCTTCTTCTTGATCACCCCGTCGCGGGTCATGATCGGGATGAGGAACGGGAGCACCTCGACCAGGTGGGGGGCGTTGCGCATGATGCGGCTGCGTTCGCGGAGGGCTTCGTAGACGAGCCGGGTCTCGCCGTTCTGGAGGTAGCGCAGCCCTCCGTGCACCATCTTCGAACTCTTCGACGAGGTTCCCGATGCGTGGTCACCGCGGTCGACGAGCGCCGTCCGCAGCCCGCGGGCGGCTGCATCGAGGGCCACCCCTGCGCCGGTGATCCCCGCGCCGACGACGATCAGGTCGAACGGTGGGCGGTCGCCGGCTGCCGTCGCCTCCAACTCGGCGACCGTGTGACCGCGATCGAAGGGCACCGGAGGCATCACGGCGATGTTAGGAGCACCTTCCGGATCGGCCCGATTCCTGTTAGGGGAACCGACCATCAGATGTCAATTTGCATTAGTTGCAATTTGGGTGGCGACGTGCGAGAATCGGAGACGTGAAACCCCCGGCCCAGCTCGTGGACGAGTTCCGCTCGCGCGGCCTCAAGATCACCCCTCAGCGCCAGCTGTTGTTCCGACTGCTCGCCGACGACGCGACGCATCCCTCCGCCGACGCGT
Source organism: uncultured Ilumatobacteraceae bacterium (assembly GCA_965601935.1). Lineage (GTDB taxonomy): Bacteria > Actinomycetota > Acidimicrobiia > Acidimicrobiales > Ilumatobacteraceae > CBFCWZ01. Next base: position 7,383 of record CBFCWZ010000029.1, on the reverse strand, counting down.
TGTACGCCCGGGCAGTCGACGAGATGCCCGGAATCTCGCTCCGCACGGTGTACACGACCCTCACCGACCTGGTGGAGATGGGCGAACTCACCCAGCTCAACCTCGACGGCGGACCCGCCCGCTTCGACCCGAACACCGAGGATCATCACCACCTGCGGTGCTCGTCGTGCAGCGGCGTGAGCGATGTGTACGTCGACGGAACCCAGTCGCTGCGCATCACGGGGCTCCACGGCTTCCAGCCCTCCTCCACTTCGATCGTCGTCCACGGACTCTGCGCGAGCTGCGCCGCCGGACGATCCAACTGATCCCAACCACCAACCAACCACCTCCGAAGGAGACCATCAATGCCTGACCTGCAGGGCACCAAGACCCACGAGAACCTGAGCGAGGCGTTCGCCGGCGAGAGCCAGGCCAATCGCCGTTACCTCTGGTTCGCCCAGAAGGCCGACGTCGAGGGCTACCCGGACACCGCGGCCCTGTTCCGTTCCGTCGCCGAAGGCGAGACCGGCCACGCCCACGGCCACCTCGAGTACCTCGCCGAAGTCGGCGACCCCGCCTCCGGAGAGCCGATCGGCGACACCGAGGACAACCTGAAGGCGTCGATCGCCGGCGAGACCTACGAGTACACCCAGATGTACCCCGGCTTCGCCAAGACCGCCCGCGACGAGGGCTTCGACGAGATCGCCGACTGGTTCGAGACGCTCGCCCGCGCCGAGAAGAGCCATGCCGGCCGCTTCGGTGACGGCCTCGAGTCCATCTCCTGACCCGACGCCGAGTCGACGCACTGGTGGTGCTGCGCCCCGGCGCGGCCCCCCCAGTGCGTCCACCGATCACCATCAGCCCCTGACACCCCCCTGAGCTACGCGGCGCGGAGCAACGATGACGACGACCTATGACCCCACGGACCCGCTGTACCTCGACGAGGCCGACGTTCGAGACGAGCTGACCCGGGTCTACGACCTCTGCCACGGCTGCAGGCTGTGCTTCAAGTTCTGCACCTCGTTCCCGACCCTGTTCGACATGATCGACCAGTTCGACGACCAGGATGCCGGCCGCCTCACTCCTGCCCAGCAGGATCAGGTGGTCGACGAGTGCTTCCAGTGCAAGCTCTGCTACGTCAAGTGCCCCTACATCCCCGAGCTGCACGACTGGAACCTCGACTTCCCGCGGCTCATGCTCCGCGCCGACGCGATGCGTCACGCCAACGGGCACGTGACGGCGAAGCAGAAGGTGGCCAACCAGATGATGGGGCGCACCGACCTGCTCGGGACCGCCGCCACCACGGCCGCTCCGCTCGCCAACAAGGTGCTCGAGGCCCCGCCCGGTTCCTTCGTCCGCAGGGCGGTGTCCGCAGTCACGGGCGTGTCCGCGGTGCGCCTGCTCCCGCCCTATGCCCGACAGCGCTTCTCGACCTGGTTCAAGAAGCGCCCGAAGGTCACCCTCGGCAAGAAACAGGGCTCGGTCACGGTGTTCCCGACCTGTCTCGTCGAGTATCAGGAGCCGCAGATCGGCAAGGACCTCGTGCGGGTGTACGAGCGCAACGGCATCGAGTGCTCCCACACCGGGGCCGACTGCTGCGGGGCACCGTGGCTGCACAGCGGTGACATCGATCGCTTCACGAAGATCGCCGAGAAGAACGTGGCGACACTGGCCGATGAGGTCCGCAAGGGCACCGACATCGTGGTTCCGCAGCCGACGTGCGGCTACGTGCTGAAGAAGGACTACCTCGACTACGTCGGCGGGCCCGACGCCGAACTGGTGGCCGAACACACCTACGACGCAGCCGAGTACCTGATGAAGGTGCACAAGGACGACGACACGCTCCTGGACACCCACTTCGACGGTGACGTGCCCGAAAAGGTGACGTACCACACGCCATGCCACCTGCGTGCCCAGAACATCGGCTTCAAGAGCCGCGATCTGATGAAGCTCACCGGCACGAAGGTGAAGCTGGTCCAGCAGTGCTCGGGCATCGACGGCATGTGGGGCCTGCGCGCCGGCAACGAGGAGATCGCCGTTCCCATCGCAGAGAAACTCGGGGAGATGGTGAAGAAGGCCGACGGTGACGCCGTGGCCGGCGATTGCCATCTCGCCAACACCGCCATCAACGAACAGACGGGTGAGAGCGCCACCCACCCGATCCAGATCGTCGCCCGCGCCTATGGCATTCCCGCGGACGACGACTGACCGCCCGCCCTCCCGTCTCCACCACCCCCCAGGAGCACAATCGTGACCTCACGCAAGCTCGTCCTCGACGACATCGCCGACCTGCGCGCCTACGAGCGCGAGCGGGACCGGCTCAGAGCTTCGGTGATCGAGATGAAGAGCCGCCGCCGGCTCTCGTTCGGGACGATCCTCACGCTCACCTTCGAGAATCGCGAGACCATGCGCTACCAGATCCAGGAGATGGCGCGGGTCGAGAAGCTGATCACCGACGCCGAGATCCAGGTCGAACTCGACGTCTACAACCCGATGATCCCTGAAGAGGGGCAGCTCTGCGCCACCCTCTTCCTCGAGCTCACCAGCGACGATCAGATGCGCGAGTGGCTGCCGAAGTTGGTCGGCATCGAGACATCGATCGTGTTCGTCCTCCCCGACGGCGACCGAGTCCGCTCGATCACCGAGGAACAGCATGCAGATCAGTTGACCCGCGAACACGTGACCGCCGCGGTGCACTACGTCCGCTTCGAGTTCACCCCCGAACAGGTCGATGCGTTCGCGGCGGGTCCGGTGCGGGTCGAGATCGAGCACCCCGAGTACCTCGAGGCGATCGAGTTGCTCGACACGACCCGCGAGGAACTCCTCGACGACCTGCGCTGAGGCCCCGCTCGGGAGGGCCGGATCCCGGCGAACAGGTGTGCCGGACCCGTACCCAGGACGAATTACCTCTGGCGCAATCGGCCGAGTGGATCTAGATTCCTTCTTCCGGTGACCGTCGTCACGCGTCACCAGGGGTAACGACAAGACTGTGGGGGTCGATCCGACGTGTCGGTGCAAGAACTGAAGTGGTGGGATCTGGGAGCGTGCCGGGGGCTCGATTCGTCGATCTTCTACCCGGACGACGACGACGATGCCGAGGCGGCTCGCGGTGTCTGTGGTCAGTGCCACGTTCAGAACACCTGTCTCGAGTACGCGCTGAGCGCGCGTGAGAAGGCCGGCGTCTGGGGAGGTGCCACCGAGCGCGACCGCCGGAGGATCATCCGGCAGCGCCGCCGCAGCGCCTGAACCCAGAGCCGATTATCTTCGGCCCGATGTCAGCACTCGACCGACACGGCGGCTGGCCCGCGATCCTGGGTCAGGTCATCGCCGGCCACGACATCTCCGAAGATGCTGCCGGTGCGGCGATGTCGACGATTCTCGCGGGCGATGCCACCGCCGCTCAGATCGCCTCGTATGCGGTGGCGCTGCGGGCGAAGGGCGAATCGTCGGAGGAACTCGCGGGAATGTTGGCCCAGGCGATGGCGGCTTCACCCGGCGTGCCGCTCACCGACGACGAGCGGACCCGCGCGATCGACGTGGTCGGCACCGGAGGTGACGGCTCGCACACGATCAACGTCTCCACCATGGCGGCGCTCGTCGTGGCCGGAGCCGGTGTCCCGGTCTGCAAGCACGGCAACCGCTCCGCCTCGTCGAAGGCGGGAACCGCCGACGTGCTCGAGATGCTCGGTGTGGCGCTCGAGCTCTCCGGAGAGGGCGTTGCCGCGTGCGTGCGTGAGGCCGGGATGGGCTTCTGCTTCGCCCAGGCGTTCCACCCCGCCTTCCGGTTCGCCGGGCCACCGCGTCGTGAGATCGGCGTCCCGACGTTCTTCAACCTGATCGGCCCCATGGCCAACCCGGGTGGGGTCCGGCGGCAACTCATCGGCGTCGCCGACCCGCGCTTCGCCACCGCCATGCTGGAGGCCCTCCGGCGGCAGGGGTTGACATCGGCGTGGGTCGTACACGGGGACGGGATCGACGAACTCACCACGACCGGCACCTCCCGCGTCCTCGCGCTCCGCGACGGGGAGGTCTCCTCCTTCGAGGTCGACCCCACGTCGCTCGGTCTGGCACCCGCCTCACTCGACGACCTCCGTGGTGGCGAGCCGGAGCAGAACGCCGACATCGTACGTCAGGTCCTCGCGGGTGAGGTCGGCCCTCACCGCGACATCGTTCTGCTCAACGCCGCCGGCGCGCTCGTCGTGGCCGAGGTGGCGGACGACCTGGCGGCCGGGCTCACCTTGGCCGCGGCAGCGATCGACGATGGCCGCGCCACCGCCGTGCTCGATCGTCTCGTCGTCGTGTCGCAGGAGCACGCGAGCGCGTGACGAAACCTGCACTCTCCGTTCGCGCGCCGGCGTCGTCTGCAAACCTCGGCGCCGGCTTCGACGTGTTCGGGATGGCTCTCGATCTTCCTGCCGATGTCGGGATCGGCGACCCGCCCGACGGGGCGCAGCCCGTCGACGCCCGCCATCCGGCCCGCGAGGCCTTCGAGGCACTCGGCGGGGAGGGGCAGCTCTGGCTGAGGAGCCCGATCCCGATGGCGCGGGGTCTGGGGTTCAGCGGCGCGGTGAGAGTGGCTGCCGCGGCGCTGGGTGCGCTCAGCGTGGGGCGCGACGTCGACGCAGCCCGCCCCGACGTGCTGGAGGTGGCCGCCGGCCTGGAGGGCCACGGCGACAACGCAGCGGCATCGGTGTACGGCGGGGTCGTGGCGCACCTGGGCGACCGGGTGCTCCCACTTCGGGTCGGGCCGCGCCTGTCGTCGGCATCGGTGGTGGCGTGGGTGCCGGACACGACCACCTCGACCGACCGGTCGCGCAAGGCCCTCCGCGAGTCGGTGCCGCGTCCGGCGGCGGTGTTCAACCTGGGGCGGGTGATCCAGCTCACACTGGCGATCGAAAGAGACGACCCGGCGCTTCTCGTCGGTGCAACCGACGACCTGTTGCACCAGGACGCCCGGTTCCGCCTGCTCGAGGGCGTGGAAGAGGCGCTGCACAACGGTCTCGACGGCGGGGCATGGTGCGGATGGCTCTCGGGGAGCGGGCCGACGGTTGCATTCCTCTGCCCGGAGGAGGGCGCCGGCGACGTGGCAGCAGCGCTTCCCGGCAGAGGTCATGTCAAACGGCTGGGACTCGACACGGCCGGCGTCCGCCCGATCGAGGTGTGAACCGCTCCCGTCAGGCGGCGCGGACGAGCGCGGGAACCTCGGCGCTGGCGCCGACCGGGAACTGCCAGGTGCCGTCACAGGCGACCTGCAACTCGTGGGAGTGGTCGTCGAGGAAGCGGGCGAGGCACAGCGCTTCGTCGATCTGGTCGGGCGCGAGGACGACTCTCTCTGCGCCGCCCACCGGCGGGTCGACCGGCAGGGCACGGGCCACGGTCCCGTCTCTGACCGACTCGACCAGACGGGCATCTTCGACGACCCACGTCATGTCCCTCCACCGGATCGTCGCCCGTCCTGCACCGCGCAGGGCGCCGACGAGCGCGGTGCGCCGGCTCGCGTCGAGCAGGACGCCGATGCGGTCACGCATCGTGGCCGCATCCTCGAAGCGCTGCTCGGCGGCGAGACGCGCCATCCGCGTGTGGAGGAGCGACGCGATGTCGGCCGTGTCGCCGTGGAGGGCGGCGCGGGCGCGGGTGACGGCGAGGTCGTAGTCGCGGCGGTCGGCGGCGCCGCTGCACGGACAGTGGGCGACCCCGAGCTGAGCGGCCGTGCACACCGGAGCGTCGTCGGGCGCGACGTAGCTGCGGCCCAGGCGCGCCGTGCACCGACGGAGTGGAAGGGTGGTGTGGAGGGCCTCGACGACCGTCGACGCCATGGACCGGGAAGGGAGCGGTCCGAGGTGGACCCCCTTGGAAGAGGGCCGCTTCACCACCGAGAGGCGGGGCCACGGTGTGTCGTCGTCGAGGCGGATGTAGCAGTAGCGGTCGGCCCGCGTCCCCCGGCGGTTGTAGCGGGGGAGAAGACGGGCGATGAGGCGGGTCTCGACGACCTCGGCCGTGAGGGGGTCGGGGAGCTCGAGGTGGTCGACCGATTCGGTCTCGCGGAGCATGGCGCCGATCTTGCGGCGGTCGTCGCTGCCGAAATAGCTGCGTACGCGCTGGCGCAGGTTGGTGGCCTTGCCCACGTAGAGAACGTGTCCGGCGCGGTCCCGGAACATGTAGACGCCCGGGGAGCGTGGCAGGTGCGTGGTCATCTTCAGCTTCGCAGCCTGCGGGTGGCCCGCCATCGTGGCCAGCCCGCACAGATCGTCGAGGCCCGTGACCCCGTGGCCCGAGGCTCGCTCGATCAGCGTGTGCAAGAGGTCGGTGGTGGCGAGGGCGTCGTCGAGCGCACGGTGGCTGGGTCGGTGATCGAGACGGAGCCGCGACGCCAGGGTTCCGAGCTTGCAGTCGGGTACTTCGTCGCGCACGAGGCGGCGGGCGAGGGCGACGGTGTCGAGCACCGTTCCTTCCCATCGTGGCCGTCCGCTCCTCTCCAGGGCGGCCCGTAGGAAGCCCAGATCGAAGCCTGCGTTGTGGGCGACGAAGACGGCATCTCCCATGAACTCGAGCAACGAGGGGAGGACCGCCTCGATCCGTGGGGCCGCGGCGACGAGGGCATCGGTCAGGCCGGTCAAGACGCTGATCTGTGGCGGGATGGCCTTGCCGGGGTTCACGAGCGTCTGGAAGGTGCCGAGGCATTCGCCGCCGCGCACCTTGACCGCACCGACCTCGGTGATCATGTCGTCGTTGCGGTTGCCGCCGGTGGTCTCGAAGTCGACGACGACGAAGGTGACCTCGTGGAGCGGAGTCCCCATGTCGTCGAACGAACGTTGCCCCTCGATTGCCGGCATACTCCCAACTCGCATCGGATGTACTCCAGCACGAACACATGTGCGATGTCAAGAACGTCCGTTCGCCCGGGAGGGGTCGGCGGGTACTCTGTGCGTTGATGGCCGAGCAGATCGACAACCGCGACCTGCGCTCCGCGCTGGAGTACGTGGTACTCATCGCTGCCGAGGGCCAGAAGAACCGGCGTCTCGCAATCGACTCGCCGAAGGAGCTGCGGCCGTACTTCAGTGCCAAGCGGATCCCGACCAAGGCGCTGGGGCGCATCCGCCGAGCCGTCGAGTCCAATCCCGAGTTCCGTGAACTCGTGGCCATCGGCGCCGCACCGGAACTGGTCGACGACGTGGGGCGGCTCTGGCTGCAGCGGCCCAGCGGCTGGGAGGCGCAGGTCGCAGAACTCCTCGATGCGATTCGTCGCGAGGGGGAGGAGGCGTCGCTCGAGGCGCAACTCCGCTCCGAGGTGAAGAAACGCGATGCGGCACAACGCGCCGCCGCCCGACTCGAGGCCGATCTGCTGCAGGTCACTCGCGACCGCGACGTACGTGGGGGGCGCGTGGAGGAACTCCTCGCCGACGT
>CBFCWZ010000028.1:0-18662 GCA_965601935.1 uncultured Ilumatobacteraceae bacterium | reverse complement strand
CGACGTCCATCTCCCCGTGGCTGTTGCTCTCGGCGCACATCTCGAGGAGTTCGCGGCGAAGACGGGCCACGCGGGCTGCTCGCCAATGGGCAATCACGGTCGCATCGTCTGCGCCTGACACCCCGGGAAGTGGTCCCAGCACGCTGGCGCCCGAGTGGTCCCATCAAGCTGGCGGCGACAGTGTCCAAGCGGTTCTGGCGGCGAAGTGCTGTCAGGTGCCCCAGAGCCCGATCAGGACGGCGAACTGGTCGACGATCCTGTCGACAGTGTTGTCGAGCCGGAAAGCAAGCCCTTGGTGTCGTGCCGTCGTCAGACCGCTCGTCCAGTCGCGGAGCTCCGCCAGCCCGTCGGCGAGTTCAGGATGGACCTGCCCCCAGCGCGTCGCGGCGCGCTCGCGATCGGTCGTCCATGTCCTGTCATTCACGCTCACCAGCCCGGCGACAGCGAGCAGTGTCTTGCGTCCGACCACGCGTCCGAGGTGGACCGGGTCGGTGTCGTCGAGCCGTTGCCGCCACCTCGCTGCATGCCGGTCGATATCGCCGTTGAATCCTCGAGCGGCGCGGCGGTCACCGCGAAACCCCGATGTCGCCCGGTCGAGATCCGGACCGGCGAGGTGGACGCAATAGTGGTGGAGGAACACCTGTCCGCCGTACGCCTCATCGTGTTCTCCGAGGAAGTCGCTCTCCACCGAAGCGGCGATCTCCACACCACGACACATCGCAGCATGCTCGTGTGACAGCCGCTCGCTGATCGCCTCGGCCCGATCGACCGGAAGACCGATCGTCAACAGGTCGACGTCGGACTGCGGCGGCCGGGCGACGCCCGTGGCGACCGAACCGTACAGATACACCGACGCCGCAGGTACGACAGCGTGGATACGAGCGACTGCGCCGTCCACCACGGTGATGAACGGCGCAGGGATCCGACGCCGATCGGCGCCAGTTCGGATCTGGCCGCCTGCGGTCAGGCCCTCGCCAGGGTCAGCCACGTCCGGCCCTGCAGCAAGTTGAAGCCCTCCTGCCAGACCGCACTGTCCGATAGTGCCACCTCCCACCACAGCCGCCCACCACTCGATGCCCAGACGCATCTGTCGAGTCGACACCCGTGAGCACGTGAGTCGTCAGCAGAATCGTCAGCAGCATCAGCCCATTCGGGCCCCTTCGTCGTTCATCGGAGCACCGTGCGAGCACGAGCGCCGACTGGCTCGACTCCGCTTCGGTCGCCGCGCCGGTCCGCGGTCGACGCGGCGGGAATGGCCACAATGGATGGGTGTGGATGACCGTTCCGTGGGCGATGAGCTCTCCGACGAGAGGCTGCTCACCGTCTGTTCTCTCTGCTGGCTGCCGACACTCGTGGGTGCGGTCGTGTGGCGGGCTCCGGCGCTCGGGCTGATCGCCGGTCTGCTCACCGTGGTCGTCATCGGTGCTGCACTCTCGATCCGGCGAGATCAGTCCTCGTCGGCGGCCGAGACCGTCGTCATGCTCCGCCCTCGGGAATCTCCCGTCGAACAGCCCGAGACGCATGCCACGCCTCGGCGTGCCGAGCTTCTCCCGGGCGAGGCGCTGTCGCCGCCGGCAGCGGGATAGCCGGCCACCGCGTGGCGGAACTGACCTCTACGGCCGGGGTCGACGCGGCACGAAGTAGTCGTCGAGGGAGGCGTCGCCGTGGCCGACCTCGGACCACGTGCCCTCGAAGGAGAGTGTCGCGATGGCACCAGTGGGGTACTTCTCCCACATCCGGTGACGCAGATCGATCTCGCCTCCCCCGGCGAGGGCGAGTGCCAACTCCTGCGTCGCCGGATTGTGCCCGACGAGCAGGAGGCAGCCGACCTTCTCGTCAACACCGCGCACGAGGCCGAGCAGCGTGCGCGTGCTCGCCCCGTAGATCGCGTCGACGTAGTCGACGGCGGCCGTGCCGGGGAGGGCGGATCGGAGGCCGTCGAGTGTCGCCCTGGTCCGCACCGCGGTCGAGCACAACACGAGGTCGGGCGAGGCTTCGCTCGTCTCGAGGTGAGCGGCCATCTTCTCGAGGGCGCGGATGCCGCGAGGTGCGAGCGGGCGATCGAAGTCGTTGAGCGAGAAGTCGTCCCACGACGACTTGGCGTGGCGTACGAGGAGCAGCTGATGGCCCACGACCGAATCCTACGAACGGCGGGGGACCCGTGCTCTCAGAGCTGCCGGACGCCGGGGGAGCCGGCGACGACTTCCCAGGTGGTGACGGTGTCGACGGGGGAGGATTCGTCGAACTGGTCGGCGACGGCACGGAACTGGGCGACCCACCGCTCGGGGGTGACCTCGCAGAACGTGTAGCCGCGCTGGGCGTCGAACCACTTGAGGTGGGGGTTGGCGGAGAGGGCGCCGGTCACGAGGCCCTCCACGGCGTCGTCGTCGTCGAAGAACGACGACGAGATGCTCGACGCCATGAACTCGGATCCGATCACCGGGAGCGACTCGTCGAAGGGGTCGGAGCGGAGTTCGGCCACGGCGGCGGAGTGGAAGTCGCCGGTGAGCACCACCAGGTTGTCGGCGGACTCTCCGACCGAGTCGAGGAGTTCCTTTCGTGCCCCCGCGTACCCGTCCCACGTGTCGACCACGACGATCGGCGGCTCGGCGCCCACGACGGCGTTGCCACCGAACATGAACACCTGTTGGGCGAGGACGTCCCAGATTGCGTTCGACGCGGCGACACCGTCGGTCACCCACTGGTGCTGGGCCTCGCCGAGCATCGTGTGCTCTGGAGACCAGACGAGTTCTTCGTCACGCACCTGGACAGCGTCGCCGAGTTGTTCGATGAACGGCTCGCTGCGTTGCTGATCGGAGCGGTACTGCCGCGTGTCGAGCACGTGGAAGTTGACGAGATCGCCGTGGGCGAACGAGCGGTAGATGTCGAAGTCGGCTCCGCTCGGCGGGTCGAGCCGCACCGGCATGAACTCGTACCAGGCCTGGTACCCCGCCGCCCGGCGTTCGAGGAAGGCCTGCTGCTCGTCGTCGTTCTCACTGGAGTCGTCGGCGTAGTCGTTGTCGACCTCGTGGTCGTCCCAGGTGATGATCCACGGCACGACGGCGTGGGCGGCCTGGAGCAACGGATCGGACCGGTACAGGGCGTAACGCTGCCGATACTGGTCGAGGGTCTCGCACTCGAAGTCCTGACCGGTCGTGCGACTACGGTCGTCGGAGTATCCGCCGCTGGCGTACTCGTAGATGTAGTCGCCGAGGAACACGAAGGCGTCGAGATCACCTTGCTCGACCAGGTCGCGGTAGGCGGCGTAGTAGCCCTGCTCCCAGTTCTGGCACGACGAGAAGGCGAAGGTGAAGCGGCCGGGCGTGGTGCCCGGCGCGGCGAAGGTGTAGGTGCGCGCCGGTTCGGTCTCGTACTCGCCGAGCCGGAAGCGGTAGAAGTACACACTGTCGGGCTCCAGACCGTCGGCACTCACGTGCACCGAGTTCCCGAGGGCAGAGGGTGCGGTCGCCGTGCCGTTGGCGACGATGTCGCTCATCGCCTCGTCGGAGGCGACCTCCCACTCGACGTCGACATCATCGGTGAGGGGCTCCTCGGGTGCCAGCCGGGTCCAGAGGATCACCGAATCCGGAAGTGGATCACCCGAGGCCACCCCCAGCGTGAACGGATTCGACGCAACCGCGGGGGCCTCGGTCGTCGTGGTGGTCTCGGCGATCGTCGAGGTCGTCGCCGCCTCCGTCGTGGTGGTCGCGGGGTCGGTGGCCGGAGTCGTGGCCGCGGTGGTGTCGCTCGACTCCCCGTTGTCGCTGCAGGCCGCGAGTGCCGCCGCGATCGTCCCGGCGAGGAACCCTCGCCGTGTCAGCCCACTGGGTACTTCTCGGTCCATCGGAACCACCTCGTCACAGAGGGTAGGCGGGCGATGTGACTGGCGCCGCAATCAGTGCCCGGTGACCCGAGCAGACGGGTCGAGGTAGCTACTGGCCAGCATCCCGCCCGAGACGACATCGGCGTCGAAGCCGTTCTGGAGCAGGATCCGGGCGGCGTAGTACGCCCGCTGGCCGGACCGGCAGACGACGTGGATGGGGAGGTCGCGGGGCAGTTCGTCGAGGCGGTCGCGCAACTCGTTGAGCGGGATGTGGGTGGCGCCCGAGAATGACTCGACGGCGAGTTCCACCTTCCCGCGCACGTCGAGCAGGAGCCCGTCGTCGTGGGCACCCCAGTGCGAGACGGGCAGGTCGCCACGCAGCACTCCGGCCGAGACCATCCCGGCGAAGTTCACCGGATCCTTGGCGCTGCCGTAGGGCGGGGCGTAACACAGCTCGGCTTCCTCCAGGTCGTACACCGTGGCACCGAGCTGGATCGCCATCGCGATGCTGTCGATCCGCTTGTCGATGCCCTCCTGGCCCATCGCCTGAGCACCCAGGATCGTTCCGTCCGACTTCCGGAAGATGACCTTCATCGCGACTGGTGTGGCGTCGGGGTAGTAGCCGGCGTGGGAGTTGGGGAACAGGTAGACCTTCTCGAAGTCGTCGTCGCCGAGACGGGTGAGGGTGCTCTCGTTGGCGCCGGTCCAGGCGATCGTGGCCCCGAACAGTTTGATGATCGCGGTGCCCTGGGTCCCGCGGTACGTGGAGTCGCGTCCGGCGATGACGTCGGCGGCGATCCGGCCCTGGCGGTTGGCCGGTCCGGCCAGCGCGACGAGCCCCCACTCTCCGGTGACGACGTCGCGGACCTCGACCGCGTCGCCGACGGCGAGGATGCTCGGGTCGCTCGTCCGCATCTGTTCGTCGACACGGATCCCGCCGCGTTCACCGATCTCGAGGCCGGCCGCCTCGGCGAGGGTGGTCTCCGGGCGGACACCGAGCGACAGGATCGCGACGTCGGCGGGGAGCTCGCGGCCGGACCGGGTGGTCACCACGAGCGATCCGTCGTCGACCTGGCTGAACCCGGCCACGCCGTCGCCGAGCACCATGTCGATCCCCTCCATCCGGAGGAAGTCGGCGACGGCATCGCTGAACTCGGGATCGATCGGGGTGAGCACGCGTGGGGCCATCTCCAGCACGGTCACGTCGAAGCCGCGGTGCTTCAGGTTCTCCGCGGTCTCCAACCCGATGAAGCCTCCGCCGATCACGACGGCGCGCACGGGCGGGCGCACCGTCTGGAACCCCGAGTAGCGCTCCATCCCCTTCAGGTAGTTGGTGCCGCGCTCGATCCACCGTCGGATCTCGCGGGCATCGGGAATCGTCCGCACCTCGAACACGCCGGGCAGGTCGATCCCGGGCAAGGGCGGCCGGATGGATCGTGCCCCCGGCGAGAGGACGAGGTAGTCGTACGACTCGGTCGTGAGCGTGCCGGTCTCGTGGTCGAGTAGTTCGACGGTCTTCGCGGCTGCGTCGACGTCGGTCATCTCACAGCGGGTACGGCAATCGATGGCGAACTGACGTCGGAAGACGTTCTCGTTGGCGACGAGGAGGCTCTCCTCTTCCTTGATGACGCCCCCGATGTGATACGGCAGGCCGCAGTTGGCGAACGAGACGTACGGTCCGCGTTCGACGAGCAGGATCTCGGCGTGTTCGTCGAGCCTCCGCAGACGCGCCGCACACGATGCTCCACCTGCCACACCACCGACGATGATCACTCTCATGTCGTGATGCTCTCATGGCAGCACCATCGCTGCAGCGGGACTTGTGGCCCCTACTGTCGCGGCATGCAATTGGGGATCTCGTTGGCCAGCTTCCATCCGAATGCGCTGGAGGCGGAGTCGGCCACCTGGACGATCGAGCGGGCTCAGGCTGCGGGACGAGCCGGCCTCGACCTGCTGAGCATCGGCGACCACCATTCCACGGGCCCGGTTCCGTACGTCCAGAACACGCCGATCATGGGCCGCCTGCTCGCCGACTGGGACGAGCGGCCCGCAGGCTGCCTCTTCCTCGTGCCGAGCTGGAACGCCGTGCTGATGGCCGAGCAGATCGCCACTCTGGCCTGCATCGCGCAGGGTCCGTTCGTCGTCCAGACCGGCCTCGGCTCACGTGGCCAACTGGATGCGATGGGAATCTCGACGCCGCACCAGGGCCGCCGTCTCGAAGCCACGGTCGTCGCCGTCCAGGCGCTGCTCGCGGGGGAGACGGTCGACGACGATCAGCTCGGCCTGCGTGGCGCCCACATCGCACCGCTGCCGCCGCGCGAGGTCGAGTGGTGGATCGGTGCCCACAGCCCGGCGGCGCTCGACCGTGCCGCCCGTCTGGGTGACGGTTGGTACGCCGACGCCGGCCTCGACCGGGAACTCGCCCGGACCGAGATGGACGGCTACCTCGAGTCGTGCGATCGCCACGGGCGCGAGCCGGGCCGGATGGCGCTGCGCAAGGACGTGTTCATCTCAGAGGACCGAACCCACGCCGAGAAGGTCGGTCAGGGGCTCATCGATGCCGGGTACCGCGGTGGGATGCCCCGCGGGGCGGTGGCGTTCGGCAACCCTGAGCAGGTCGCCGAACAACTCGCACCGTTCGCCGCCCTCGGATTCACCGACATCGTCATCCGCACGATGAACTCGATCGACCAGCCCGATGCCGTCCGCTCCGTCGAACTCTCGGGAGAGGTGAGGGATCTGCTCGCCGACCTCTGATCACGCGTCGACCGCGTGGGCCTTCAGCTCCGCCAGGTCGACGTACTCCAAGGTCGAGAGATGGGTCGCCTCCAGCACCACGTCGCAGGCGAATCCAGCGTCGAAGGCCTCCTTCCAACGCGCCGCACACACGCACCATTGGTCACCCGGCTGGAGCCCGGCGAACCCGTACTCCGGCATGGGGGTGCGGAGGTCGTTTCCCCGCGACTTCGAGAACTCGAGGAAGTCGGCGGTGACGCGGCAGCACACTGTGTGCATTCCGGGATCGTCGCCGCGGTTCTCGCAACAGCCGGTGCGGTAGTAGCCGGTGAGCGGATCGCGAGAACAGTCCTGCAGGTCCCCGCCGAGCACGTTGCGTTGCATGACCCGATCTCACCACAAACGGCGGTCGTCGGGCGGCTCGACCACGATCGCGTTGTCCGACTTCGATCGGGTGTCGAGCGCGATGAGCAGCCGACGTTCGTCGAGGAAGACCATTCCCTCCGGCTTCGAGACCTTCTTCGGCAGACGCCAGACGTCATCGAGTTCGGAGATCTCGGACTCGTCGGGACGGAGGGCACGCGTCATCGCAAGGCGGGCGACCGACTCCGACTTGTCGCTCAACAGCCAGAGGCTGCGATCTGGTGCGACGCAGAGCGAGCTGATGTCGGCGAGGGCATCCGCAGCGTCCCCGACGAGGCGCCACATCGCAGTGGCGACGTAGTCGACCGCCCCCTCGGGAGCGGACCACGACTCGTCCGGGTCGAGGAAGTCGTCACCGGACAGACCTCTCGCGGCCACTCCGGAAGGGCTGAACTCGACGAGGGCCTGCGGATCTTTCTCCTTGGCGACGAGCAACCGGCCCGAACGCAGCAGGACGAGACCTTCGCCTCGGGAAGCGGGGTCGTCGAAGTCCCCGTGCAGGGGGGACCCGGGCGGCGCCGTGAGCACGATGTGGGCCCGCGCCGACATCGTGTCCGTGTCGCCGATCAGCACGACGGGCGGATCTTCGCGCATCACGGCCACGATCCTTCCTCCGTCGGCCGCGATCGCCTCGAACTGGCTGTCGCCGCGAGGGTGCGGCCATTCCTCGAAAATCGACAGATCGAGGGTCTCCCATTCGTGAGGGACATGCTCAGGGACGAGCGACGCCGCGGCGAGGTCGGCCGTGCGGTCGCCGATCACCAGCACCCGCACCACTCCGTCGACGGTACGGGCCGTCAGACCGGACGCCTCCAGCACGGGAAGGTCTGCTCTCCTCGTCTCCACGAGGCGCGGCGGCTTCTTGGTCATCGTCGACTCACGCGTCCTTGCCGTCGTCGACGCCGAACTGCATTCGCAGTTGCTGATTCCACCCGCCCAGCATGCCCGACCCCGGTGGCGGCGGCGGCCACCTTCGGTCCGGGGCCGGGCGACAAGAGTGCCCCACCGTGTGCTGCGCGAGAGAGTGCGTCCGGCGCACCGGAGGCCACGTTGGGTGCGCCTCACTCACGGGAGCTCGGCTCGACTTCGTGCGTCGACTCCTGCCCCTCCGTGTCACCTCGCTCTCGCTCTCATCGAGGCGTCACCGAGGAGCGGCGGTCGCAGCCGTGGAGGGCGGCGACCATACCGGCGAAGTCGGGCTGCCTCACCGGGTCGGGCACGCCGACGTCCGACTGGCGGGCGGCATGGCGAGGGCCGATTCGGTCCGGGATACGGTGTCCGCCGATGATCGCCCCCAACCTGTTGGAGCGCGCCCAGCGACTCGGTGCCGCCCCGACGTACATCGATGCATCCAAGCGGCCTCGAACGGTCTCGGAGTCTGCGCTGTCGGCGGTCTGCGACCTGCTCGATTCGGGCGGGCCGAGTACGAGTGACCCGGAACATCCGTACGACCCGGTCGTCCTGGTGCGCGGCGGGACGGCGCGCAGTGGCATCGCCGCCGATGATGTGCGCGTCGTGGTGGAGATCGACTTCGACGCCGGCGGTTCCGTCGGGCCGTCGGGGATCACCGGCCCCGACGACCTCGGGTCCCTCATGCCGTTCGATCGCCTTCCGGTCGGTATCCACACCCTGCGGTGGGAACGCAACGGCGAATCAGGTGAGAGCACTCTCCTCGTCGCCCCCGAGAAGTTCCCGATGCCGCCTCGCGTGATGCCGGGCATCGCACTGTTCGCCCCGGCCTACTCCATCTGGAGCGAAGCCGACCCGTTTCCCTCCTACGACAATCTGCCGCGCCTCGGGACTGCCCTCTCCGGCACCGGTGCCGGTACGCTCGCCACGCTGCCGCTCTACGCGCCGGGTTTGGGGGCCGACTTCCAGGCCAGTCCGTACTCGCCGACCAGCCGCTTCCACTGGAATGAACTGTTCGTCCCCGATCGGCTGCTCGAGGCTTCCTCCGCAGACGCTCCGCAACTGGGCGACCACATCGACTGGCCGGCCGTACTGGACGTGCGGACCCACCAGCTCCGGACGGCGGCGCAGAACCTGCCCGATCTTCGGCGGCAGCGCCTCGCTGCGTTTCTCTCGGCCCGGCCCGACGTGACGGCGTACGCCGACTGGGCGTCACGTCACGACCCGTCATTACACGACGCCTTCCTCGTCGGTCAGTTCCTCGCCGAGCGGGCGTTGGCCGACGTCGCCACCGCGCTCGAAGGAAGGGGGCAGACCATCGCCCTCGATCTTCCGGTCGGCGCCAGAGAGGACTCGTGGGAGACCGCCACCTGGCCCGCTCTGTTCGTGGCCGGTGCGACGATCGGAGCACCGCCCGACCGCTTCTTCACCGAGGGCCAGAACTGGGCGCTCCCCCCGCTCAGCCCCACCACCTCCCGCCGCGACGGTCATCGAGTGTGGGCTCAACTGCTCCGGTCGGCCTGTCGCTTCGCCGGAGTCCTTCGGATCGACCACGTCATGCAGGTGTTCCGGCTCTGGTGGATCCCGCCGGGGCACTCGGCCGACGACGGCGTGTACGTCCACTACCCGGCCGACGAACTGCTCGCCGTTGCTGCGATCGTCGCCCACCAGACCCACACCACCATGGTGGGAGAGGACCTCGGCACGGTGCCCGACTCGGTCGTGGAGCTGCTGGCCGACTGGGGCCTCCCCGGAATGTACGAGGAGGGTTTCACCCTCCACGATTGGGCCCCCGAGCCCACGCCGCGGCCTGGCGACAAGGTCGCGCCGACCGTTCTTCCCGCCGTGCCGAAGGACGCCTGGGTCGGGATCCGCACCCACGACATGCCGGCCTTCGCCGTCACGGCCGACGAACTGGACCTCGCCCGCTACCGCGAGGCGTTGGCGGCCGAACTCGGCGAGGACGTTCCCGCGGAGGGTGAGCCGGGTTCCGACGGGCAGTTCGTCGGGCTCCACGATGCGATGGCTCGCCGCCTCTTCAAGAGCGACGCCTTCGAGGTGGTGATCGACCTCGACGACGTGCTCGGTGAGACAGCTTCCCACAATGTGCCCGGAACCATCGCCGACACGAACTGGTCGCGACGCTCCGCGTCACCCGTCGAGGCACTGCGGGACGACGAACGAGTCACTCGGACCTTCTCGACGATGACCCGGCCCTGAGCGACGGTCCGCCGGCCCGATCGTCAGCCGATCCGTTCGAGTACTGCTGCCGGGCGGTCGCCGAGGAGGTCGGCCAGGTGGAGGCTCCCGCCGTCGACCTGGCGGTCGGAGAGGATGTCGCGCCATGCACCGGGCCCGACATCGATCGTCGTGCCGGCCCAACCGTCGGGCCGCGCCGCTGGGAACCTCGACGCGATGACAGCGACGTTCGGGCCGCGCTCGTAGGCGATCAGGTGGTCGTGGTAGGCGCCTGCGCTGTCGAGCGGTCGGTAAGCAGGTTCCACGTCGAAGCTGGCCAGGTTGCGTCGCCGCAGTTCGAGGAGCCGGGCGATGACTGCAGCTTTCGGGGCCGGCAGGCCCCAGACCGGACCGTCGGCGAGGGCCGTATCGACGGTGGAGCGCAGGCCCGCAGGGTCGAGGGGGCGCCGGTTGTCGGGGTCGACGAGCGTGCGGAGCCACGACTCCGAGCACTGGTAGAGGTCGGGCACACCCGGTGAGGTCAGCCGGACGACGAGTTGGGCGAGCGCGATCGAGCGGGCGGCGGGCTCGACCCGGCCGACGAAGTCGGCGATCGTCGACGCGATCTCACCGCCGGTCAGCTCGGTTGCGAGGGCGCGCAGGTTCGACTCGTAGCCCTCGTCGCGGGCCGCCCATGTGGTATCGAGTCCGGCCTCGCGCGCGGCCTTGACGAGATAGTCGCCGAGTCGGGTCTCGTCGACGGGCCAGGCACCGACTGCGGTCTGCAGGGCGAGGATCTCGCCACGCCCGCCGACCTCCAGGTGGGCGATCTGCTCCCTCCACGACCTGAACGCGGAGGCCCACTCGTCCGGGTATTCGGCGAGTGCGAGCAGCCGCGCCCTGACGTCCTCGGATCTCTTGGTGTCGTGGGTCGTGCCCGCCAGCAGGCTCCGCGGGTGGTGCGCGGCCACCGTGGCGTTGTGCGCGTGGAACGCCTCGACCGACGTGGTCCAGCGTCCGGGGTCGCCGCCCACCTCGTTGTGGGCCGTGAGCCGGAGGTACCGGTACAGCGCCTGGTCCTCGCCGCCTTTCGCGAGCGCCGGGCCACTCAGCTGCTGCCATCGGCGGGCCGTCGGCCCGCCCCTCTCCACGAGGCTCACGAACGCATCGAGCGCCTCGTCCTGGCCCAGTTCGGTGCGTGCACCGGCGGCGGCCGCGCGAACGAGTCGGAGGTCGGCCTCCTCGTCGGTCCTCGCCCGCGAGCCCAGGTACGTGCGGTAGCGGCCGAGGTGGACGATCGACTCGACGATCGGATCGGTGAATGCCGAGGCGTCGAGCGTGCCGCCGTGGCGGCCCGCCTCGTCGGCAGCGCAACGCGCCAGTCGTTCCACCTCTGGGCGGAGGATCGACTGGAGAACCTCCCGGATCCCTGCGGCCTCGTGGCTGTGGTAGTCGAGTTCGTCGCCGGACGCCTCTCGCCAGAGTCGGGTGAACGTCGCCTCACCCCCCGGGTGGGTGAACACGTGGTCGACGAGAGTGATCCACTCGTAGCCGGTCGTGCCGTCGACCTGCCAGTCCGGTGACAGCTGCTCGTCGCCGACGACGATCTTCTCGACGAGGATCCACGCGTCGTCGCCGAGGGCGATCCTCAGGCCGCGCAGGTAGGCGGTGGGGTCGGAGAGGCCGTCGATGTGGTCGAGCCGGACCCCGTCCAGCAACTGGTCGGCCTCGAGGTCGAGAACCGTCCGGTGCACGGCCTGCGCGACCGCGGGTACCTCCGGGCGGATCCCGACCAACTGGTCGACCGCGAAGAAGCGGCGCACGTTGCGTTCGGGGCTGTCGAACGGGATGAGTCGATAGGCCTGCTCGTCGAGCACTGCGGCGAGATCGGTCCGGTTGCCGGACGCCCGCAGCGGGAAACGGTGGTCGTGGTGGCGGACCGACGCCCGGTCCTCGCTGATCTCCCACTCGCCGGCATCGATCTCCTGGTCGAGCGGGGCGCTGAGGAAGGGAAGGAGGATTCGTCCGTCGCCACTTTCCCAGTCGACGTCGAAGTACTCCTCGGTGGATGCGTCCCGCCCGTCGCGGAGCAACTCCCACCACCACCGGTTGCGCGGCGACGGGTGCGAGGAGATGTGGTTCGGAACGATGTCGACCAGCAGTGACAGGCCGTGTTCGCGGGCGGCCTCGGCGAGCGACCACAGTGCCTCGCGCCCGCCCAACTCGTCGCGCACGGCCTCGGGGTCGGTCACGTCGTAGCCGTGGGTGCTGCCGGGGACGGCGTCGGCGACCGGTGAGAGGTAGACGTGGCTCACCCCGAGCCGGGCCAGGTCGGGCACGATCGCTTCCGCTGCACCGAACCCGAACTCTGGTGTCAGTTGGATCCGGTAGGTCGCGATACGCCCGGCCATGGCCTGATCCTGCCACGCGCCGACCCGCCGCTCCCGGGAACGGAAGGCCGAGACCTGCACACCTACACTCGCGGCGTGCCCCAGCCATCTGACGTGATGACCTCGAAGCTCGCCGGTTTCGGAACGACGATCTTCGCCGAGATGTCCGCCCTCGCCGTCGAGACCGGCGCCGTCAACCTGGGGCAGGGGTTCCCCGACACCGACGGTCCGGCGGAGGTTCTCGACGAGGCCGTTGCCGCGATCCGGCGGGGTGTGAACCAGTACCCGCCGGGACTGGGTGATCCGGTGTTGCGCCAGGCCATCGCCGACCACCAGATGCGCTGGTACGACATCGAGGTCGACCCCGACACGGAGGTGCTCGTCACCGCCGGGGCCACCGAGGCGCTGGCCGGTGCGCTCCTCGGGATGCTCGACGCAGGCGACGAGGTAGTGCTGTTCGAACCGATCTACGACAGCTACCAGGCCTGCATCGCACTGGCGGGAGCGAAGGTCGTCCCGGTGCTCCTCGCCCCGGGAGACACCGGCCGCTACCAGTTCGATGCCGATGAGCTGCGCACGGCGATCTCGCCCCGAACGAAGCTGCTGCTCCTCAACACCCCCCACAACCCGACCGGCAAGGTCTTCACCCGCGAGGAACTCGCCCTCATCGCCGAACTGGCGATCGAGCACGACCTGATCGTGGTGACCGACGAGGTCTACGAGCATCTCGTGTTCGACGGTGCCGAACACATCCCGATCTCGACCCTCCCCGGCATGGCCGAGCGCACCCTCACCATCTCGTCGGGTGGCAAGACCTTCCACACCACCGGCTGGAAGATCGGCTGGTGCACCGGACCTGCCCCGCTCGTCACTGCCGCCAAGACCGCCAAGCAGTTCCTGTCATTCGTGAACGGCGCACCGTTCCAGCCCGCGATCGCCGTCGGCCTGGGCCTCCCCGACTCCTACTTCGAGACACTGCGAACAAACCTCCAGACTGCGCGGGACCATCTCGTCGCCGGACTCGACACGGCCGGGTTCACCACCTTCGTGCCGGAGGCGACCTACTTCGTCACCGCCGACATCCGCTCGGTTGGCGCAACCGAGGGTGGGCTCGAGTTCTGCCGCGCCCTGCCGCGCCGCGTCGGTGTGGTGGCCGTCCCGAACGAGGTCTTCTACGCCCGTCCCGAGCACGGCACGCACATGGTGCGGTTCGCCTGCTGCAAGCAACTCCCGGTGATCGACGAGGCGGCGCGGCGCCTGGCCGAGGGTTTCGCTCCGTGAGCAGGCTGCGCGTTGCCGCGGTGCAACACGACATCGAGTGGCTCGACCGCGAGGCCAACTACGAACGGCTGTCGCCGATGATCGGGCGGGCCGCCGGTGCGGGCGCCGATCTCGTCCTGCTGACCGAGACGTTCCCGACCGGGTTCACGTTCGAGACACCTGGCATCGGCGAGCCCTTCGACGGCCCGTCGTCACAGTTCCTCCGCGCCCAGGCCGATCAGCACGGGTTGTGGGTCGGCGGGTCCTGCCCGGAGATCCCCTCCGACAACGCGCCGGGCGACGAGCGCCCCTCGAACACCTTCGTGCTGGCGGGCCCCGACGGGACCACGCACCGCTACCGCAAGATCCATCCCTTCTCGTTCGCAGGGGAGGAGAAGTACGTCCGGCCGGGTGAGCACTTCGTGACCGTCCAGGTGAACGGCCTCCGGTTGAGCTTGTTCGTCTGTTACGACCTGCGCTTCGCCGACGAGTTCTGGGGCCTCGCCCACGACACCGACGCCTACGTGATCGTCGCCAACTGGCCGGCGTCTCGGAGGGTGCACTGGTCGTCATTGCTCCGCGCCCGTGCGATCGAGAACCAGGCCTATGTGGTGGGTGTCAATCGGGTCGGAACCGGAGGTGGGATCGCCTATTCGGGCGACAGTGCCGTGATCGACCCGCTGGGCGAGGTGCTGGCCTCGGCGGCGGGGTCGGAAACGATTCTCCTGGCCGACCTCGACAGCGAGTTCGTGGCCGAGACGAGGGACCGATTCAGGTTCCTCCAGGACCGCCGCTGAACGAGCCGAAGTTCACCCTCGGTTGCTGATGGGTCGGCGACGCGCGAGGGATAACGTGGCCCGACAGTGCACGGATCCCCCACCCACCGACCTGTCCTCCATGTACACAAGTTGGTCCTGCCCGCGCTCGTCGTCACTGCGATCTGCGTCGCGGTCGGCGTCGGCGTGGTGCTCACGAACGGATCGGACGAGGAGGCGGCCAGCGAGATCTCGGTGTCGGGTGGCCAACTCATCGCCAACGCCACCGAGGACGAGGTCGAGATCGAGGGCGCCGACCTGATCGGGGTCGAGTCGTCGAAGCTGGCCGACATCCCCGACCTGGGCTGCAACACCGCGGCGCGGTCGATGAGGATGGGCGCCACGGGCGAGGGCGTCACCTGCCTGCAGCGGGCCTTGGAGGCCGTCGGCGTCTACGACGGCGCGGCCACGGGCGAGTTCGACGAGAAGACGATCAGCGCCGTCGTCGAGTTCCAGCGGCAGTACGACCTGCATGTCGACGGAGTCGTCGGAGAGGAGACCGCCAGCCTGCTCAAGGTGTGGCCCGACAACGGTGTCGCGGTGGTGCGAACTCCCGAGCCTGAGCCTGGGGCAGTCGACCTGTGGGGGGTCACGCTCTCTCCAGTCGCGTCCGCGGGCGCTGACGCTCCGCCCGTCCCGGCCGCCTCGGGGTCCGGCTACCGGGTGGTCTACGACCGCACCGGCCAGCGGGCCTGGGCGATCGACGGCGACGAGCGGGTGGTCCGGTCGTGGCTGGTGTCGGGCAGCACCTTCTCCAACGAGCGCCCCGGCACCTACGAGGTCTACAGCCGTTCCGAACTGTCGACCGCCTGGCACGGCGAGGCCTACCTGCCCTACATGGTGCGGTACCTGCGCACCGATCTCGGCCACATCGGCTTCCACGGCATCCCGACTTCGGTCACCGACGGTTCCGTCTACCAGACCACCGACGAGTTGGGCACGAGGCTGTCGGGCGGATGCCAGCGCCAGCACGACCTCGATGCCATGTTCATGTGGGGGTTCGCCCCCGTGGGCACCACCGTCGTCGTCGTTTGACCGGGGTTCAGCTCGCCGGGATCGCCGCCCGGTACGCCGCGATGGCGTCGTCGATCGTGGTGTAGACGTTCTCGTCGCCGACGATCTCGAGGATCCCGACGCGCTGGAGCTGATCGGCGAGGTCCCACTTCAGCTCGGCCATGCCGACGAGGACACCCCCCTCGTGCAGCTCGTCGATCATCTCGCGGAGGACCTGTGTGGCGGTGCTGTCGATCCGGCCGATGGCCTCGCATTGGAGGATCACCCAGCGGCAGGTGTCGTCGGAGTTCTCGATCTCCTCCATCAGGGAATCCCGGAAGTCGTCGGCATTGGCGAAGAACAGTGGAGCGTCGTAGCGGTACACGAGCAAGCCGGAGATGGTCTCCGCGTCCGGGTAGTCCTCGACGTCGTGGTACCCGGACATCTCGGGCACCTTGCCGAGCACGGCGTCATGGGGGCGGGCGATCCGGGCGATGAGGTCGGTCACCGAGAGGAGGATGGCGATCATGACGCCGACGAGGATGTCGCTCAGGACGACGCCTGCGGTCGTGGCGATGGCGAGCAGGAACTCGGTCTTGCGGAACCGGAAGAGAGCGCGGAACTCGTCCCATTCGATGAGTCGGGTCGCCGCCCAGATGACCAGCGCGCCGAGGGCGGCATTGGGGAACTCTTCCAGCAGGCCGCTGAAGAAGAACAGGACGAGAACGATGGCGACGAGCGCGACCAGGGAGAACATCTGGGAGCGAGAGCCGATCGAGGCCCCGATGGTGGTGCGGCTGCCGCTGCTGCTGATCGGGAAGGCCTGGAAGAACCCGTTGCCGAGGTTCGAGGTGCCGAGGGCGAGCAGTTCCTGGTTCGCATCGACGCGGGTCTTCGTCTTCGACGCGAAGCCGCGTGCGGTGAGGACATTGTCGGAGTAGCCGACGAGTGCGATGCCGAGCGCCGCCGGAAGCAGGTCGCGGAAGTCGGCCCAGGCCACGTCGGGCACCTTCGGGGTGGGCAGGCCGCTCGGGATCTGGCCGACGACCGAGATGCCCTCGTCTTGCAGGTCGAAGACGGCGACGACGATCACGGACACGATCACGGCGATGAGCGGGCCGGGCAGTTTCGGGGCCAACGCCGCCAGCCCGAACAGCATGATCAGCACGCCGATCGACAGGAGGGTGGTGGGCCGGTGGAAGTCGGAGATCTGGGAGAGCCAGTCGGTCACCTCGGCGATGAAGGAGTCGCCCTCGACCTCGACTCCGGTCACCTTGCCGAGCTGGCCCGAGATCATGATCAGCGCGACACCGGCGAGGTAGCCGACGAGGATCGGACGCGACAGGAGGTTGGCGACGAAACCCAGCCGTCCGAGGTATCCGATGACGCAGATGACCCCGACCAGGATCGCCATCGCCGCACACAAGGCGGCGTACTCACTCCCGTTCCCGGCGGCGATCGGAGCGACCGCCGTGGCGGTCATGATGGCGGTGGTGGACTCGGGACCGACCGACAGCTGGGGTGAGGAGCCGAGGATGGCGTAGATCAGGATCGGCGGGAGCATCGCCCACAGGCCGACCACCGGGGAGAGGCCGGCGATCTCGGCGTAGGCCATCGTCTGCGGGATGAGATACGCAGCGACGGTGACGCCGGCGATGATGTCGGGCCGCAGCCAGCCCCGGTCGTAGTGCCGCAGTCGGCTCAGGCTCGGCGCGGAGCAGAAGTGTCGGCTCGACCTCCTCGCGTTGCTCACGCGAGACGACACTAGGCGGCCGTCCAGGGCCGTCCTGACGACTCTGCGCGCAGGAGGTCAGCCGAGGGGCTTTTCGAACATCGCCACCTCGATGCCGTAGGGGGTGGGGCGACGCTCCAACTCGCGGTAGCCGCGCCCGGTGTGGAAGGCGAGTGAGCCCTCGTTCGGTGGGTCGGAGTTCACCTCGAGGGCGAGACGGGCGATGCCGGGAGCGTCGTCGACGATCCGCTGCTCGACGGCGTCGTAGAGGCGGGTGCCGAGGCCCCGGCGCCGCGCCGGCTCCGAGAAGGCGACACGGTCGAGGTAGTAGGCGTCGTCGTACCGCTCCATGAACCAGGTGTAGTTGGTGGAGTCGTAGTCGGTGCCCGGCGGGAACACCATGCAGAACCCGAGCATCGAACCGTGGTCGTCGAACACCCCGATCGAGATGGCGGTCATCTCCTGCAGCCACCCCATCCGCTCGAGGCTGACCTCGCCCACATCCGGCACATTCGCCTGATTGATCACATGCGCCGCCGCCAGATCGTCCAAGGTCAGATCCCGCAACTCAACCACCCCGCCATGGTGTCAGACACCGCTTCAGGTTGCGCTTCAGCTTTGGTCTCGGTGCTGAACAATGACGGAACGGGGTCGGCCGGGGAGACGGGCACCGGGTGTGGCCGTATCCTGTGGGCATGCTCTTCCGGACGAAGAAGATGGAGATGGTCAGTGAGGCCGAGGCCCTGACCGGACGCACCGATCAGACGATGCCGGTTCCCGAGGCCCACTTCGTCAACGGCAACCCGCTCGTCGGCCCGTGGCCCGAGGGCTTCGAGTTCGCCGTGTTCGGGATGGGCTGCTTCTGGGGCGCCGAGCGCATGTTCTGGCAACTCGACGGCGTCTACTCGACCTTCGTCGGGTACGCCGGCGGTTTCACCCCGAACCCGGCCTACGAAGAGGTGTGTTCCACCCAGACCGGCCACGCCGAGGTGGTCGGTGTGGTCTTCGACCCGGACGTGGTCACCTACGAGCAGCTGCTGCAGACCTTCTGGGAGGGCCACGACCCCACGCAGGGGATGCGGCAGGGCAACGATGTCGGCACCCAGTACCGCAGTGGCATCTACCTCACCGACGAGTCGCAGCGCGCCGCGGCCGACTCCACACGGGCCATGTTCCAGGAACGCCTGGACGGTGCGGGCTTCGGCGAGATCACCACCGAGATCGCACTCATCGACCCGGAGAAGCTCTTCTTCTACGCCGAGCCCTACCACCAGCAGTACCTGGCCAAGAACCCGTCGGGCTACTGCGGCCTGGGCGGCACGGGCGTGCAATCCTGAGCCGGACAAGGCCCTCCGCTCGCCTGCGGCTCGCTGCGCGCCCTCGTCGCGCTTCGGTAGCAGGCG
>CBFCWZ010000027.1:0-18796 GCA_965601935.1 uncultured Ilumatobacteraceae bacterium | reverse complement strand
TGGGAGCAGGTTAACGATGGGCATGCCCTTCGCCGTGCGCTCACGCTCGGGCAGGTCGAGCGCCCGGAGGCGGTAGACCTTGCCGCGGTTGGAGAAGAACAGCAGATGGGCGTGCGCCGTGGTGAAGATGACATGGCGCACGATGTCGTCGGCCTTCAGCCGGCCGCCCGACACCCCACGTCCACCGCGACCCTGCGTCTTGAACGAACCGGCCGGAACGGCCTTGATGTACTGGGCCTCGGTCATGACGACGACGAGTTCCTTGTCGTCGACCAGATCCTCGATCGACATCTCACCGTCGTCGTAGCCGATACGGCACACACGGTCGGTGGCGAAGGTGGCGCGGATCTCGGAGATCTCGTCCTTGATCACGCTGTTGAGCAGGTCGGGATCGGCGAGGATCGCCTCGAGGCCGACGATCTGTTCCCGCACGCTCTCGAGTTCGGTCTCGAGATCGATCCGTGACAGCCGCGTGAGTTGACGCAGTTGCATGTCGAGGATGTCGTTGGCCTGGATCTCGGTGAACTCGAACGGTTCGGCCATCAGGCCCTCGCGGGCAGCGGCGACATCGTCGCTGGCGCGGATGAGTGCGATGACCTCGTCGATGACGTCGAGTGCCTTGATGCGGCCCTCGAGGATGTGCTCGCGACGCCGTGCCTTGTCGAGACGGAACTGCGACCGGCGGGTGATGACCTCGACCTGGTGGGCGACGTACGCGACCAGGGCGTCACGCAGGTTGATCTGGCGCGGCACGCCGTCGACGAGCGCCACCATGTTGATGGCGAAGCTCGTCTGGAGCTGGGTCATCTTGAACAGGTTGTTGAGCACCACGTTGGCGTTGGCGTCGCGCTTCAGCGTGATGATGAGGTTGGTGACGCCACCGGAGGAGTTGTCGTTGACGTCGGCGATGCCGTCGAGGTCGCCGGCGTCGACGAGATCCTGGATGCGGGAGGCGATGGCCGAACAGCTGGTCTGGTACGGCAGCTCGGTGACCACGATCTCCATGCGGCCCTTGGCGCCCTCTTCGATGGTGGCGGTGGCGCGCATCTTCACCGAGCCGCGGCCGGTCCGGTAGGCGTCGATGATGCCTGCCCGGCCGAGGATGTTCGCCCCGGTGGGGAAGTCGGGGCCCTTGACGAACCCCATCAGGTCGTCGGAGCTGGACTCGGGGTTGTCGATGAGGTGGACCACCGCGTCGACGACCTCACCCAGGTTGTGCGGCGGGATGTTGGTGGCCATGCCGACGGCGATGCCCTGGCTGCCGTTGACCAGCAGGTTCGGGAAGCGCGCCGGGAGGACGATGGGCTCCTCGGTGGTGCCGTCGTAGTTCGGCACCATGTCGACGGTGTCCTCGTCGATGTCGGCGAGCAGCTGCATCGCCAGCGGATCCAGACGGCACTCGGTGTATCGCGACGCAGCTGGACCGAAGTCGGGGCTGCCGTAGTTGCCGTGGAAGTCGATGAGGGGATGGCGCAGCGAGAAGGGCTGGGCCATGCGGACGAGGGCGTCGTAGATCGCGCTGTCGCCGTGGGGGTGGAAGCGGGCCATGGTGTCGCCCGAGACGCGGGCGCACTTCACGTGGCCGCGGTCGGGGCGGAAGCCCTGCTCTTCCATGTCCCAGATGATCCGGCGGTGCACCGGCTTCAACCCGTCGCGCACGTCGGGGAGGGCCCGCGACATGATGACCGACATCGCGTACTCGAGGAACGAGGTCTCCATCTCGTCGTGAAGCGGGATCGGCTGGATCGGATCCTCGGGGGGAAGGGTGTCGTCGGTGTCAGTCATGAGTCGTTCTTGATCAGAGTTCGCGGTCTCGAGGCCGAGGGCTGGTCAGGGATCCAGGTCCGGTTCGGCGAGGGCTAGAAGTCGAGGTTCTGGACGTCGCGGGCGTTGGTGGTGATGAAGTTGCGGCGGCTCGCCACGTCGTCGCCCATGAGGACCGACATCACCTCGTCGGCGAGTGCGGCTTCCTCGACGGTGACCCGCAGGAGGGTTCGCGTCTCGGGGTCCATGGTGGTGGCCCGAAGCTCTTCCCAATCCATCTCGCCGAGACCCTTCAGGCGCTGGAACTGCTTCTTGTGGTTGGGGCGCTCGCTCATGAACCGGTCTTTGGCGATGTCGTCCTTCAGGTACACCTTCTCCTTGCCGACTTCGGTGGAGTACAGCGGCGGCTGGGCGATGTACACGTATCCGGCCTCCACCATCTCGCGCATCTGGCGGAAGAAGAACGTGAGCAACAGGGTGCGGATGTGGCTGCCGTCGACGTCGGCATCGGCCAGCGCGATGACCTTGTGGTAGCGGGCCTTCTCGACCTCGAACTCCTCCCCGACCCCTGCGCCGATGGCGGTGATGAGAGCCTGGATCTCGTTGTTCTTCAGCATCTTGTCGATGCGGGCCCGCTCGACGTTGAGGATCTTGCCCCGGATGGGGAGGATCGCCTGGGTGTGCGGCGACCGGGCGTCGACGGCGGTACCGCCGGCGGAGTCGCCCTCGACGATGAACAGCTCGGACTCGTCGGCATTACGCGACGTGCAGTCCTTCAGTTTGTCGGGCATGCCGGCGCCCGAGAGCGCGGTCTTGCGGCGGATGGCGTTGCGGGCGTTCTTCGCCGCGGCACGGGCCTGGGCGGCGGCGACACCCTTCCTGACCATCTTGTTGGCCTCGGTGGGGTTCTCCTCGAGCCATTCGGCGAGACGCTCGTTGGTGGCCTTCTGGACGAAGGAACGCATCGAGACGTTGCCGAGCTTCGCCTTGGTCTGGCCCTCGAACTGGGGCTCACGCAGCTTGACCGAGACGATGGCGGTGATGCCCTCGCGGACGTCGTCGCCGGTGAGGTTGGGGTCTTTCTCCTTGAGCAGGCCCTTGCCACGGGCGTACTTGTTGATGACCGTGGTGAGAGCGGCGCGGAAGCCCTCGACGTGCATCCCGCCCTCGATGGTGGAGATGCCGTTGGCGTACCCGTGGACGCCCTCGTGGTACCCGGTGTTCCACTGGATGGCGATGTCGAGCATCTGGCCGTCGGAGTCGTCGTCCTCGAACTGGCAGACCTTGGAGTAGAGCGGCTCCTTGGTGGCGTTGAGGTGCTTCACGAAGTCGACGAGGCCGCCCTTGTACTGGTACGTGACCTCCTGCTCCTTGCCCTCACGTTGGTCGACGAAGACGATCTCGAGGCCCTTGTTGAGAAACGCCATGGTCTGCAACCGCTCGAGCACGGTGCGGGGCACGAACTCGATGCCCTCGGCGGCAAAGATGACCGGGTCGGGCCAGAAGGTGATGGTGGTCCCGGTCGCACGGCCGCGCTTCGGCGTGTCGCCGACCTTCTTCATCTTGCCCTGCGGCTCGCCTCCCTTGGCGTACTCCTGGAAGTAGTGCCTGCCGTCGCGGTCGACCTCGATGGTCAGCTTCTCGGAGAGGGCGTTGACGACCGAGACGCCGACGCCGTGGAGGCCGCCCGAGACCTTGTAGCCGTCGCCGCCGAACTTGCCGCCGGCATGGAGCACGGTGAGCACGACCTCGGCCGCGCTCTTGCCCTTGTGCTCGCCCGACGGGTACGGGTCGACCGGGATGCCTCGGCCGTTGTCGTCGACGCGGCATCCGCCGTCGGCGAGAAGGGTGACGGTGATCCGGGTGCAGTAGCCCGCCATGGCCTCGTCGATCGAGTTGTCGACGACCTCCCAGATGAGGTGGTGGAGGCCGGCCAGACCGGTGGATCCGATGTACATGCCGGGCCGCTTGCGGACCGGATCGAGACCCTCGAGAACCTGGATCGCCTTGGCGTCGTAGTTACTGCCCTTCTTGCGGCGTGCCGTCGGCTTCGCAGTGCTCCCGTCGGCTGCCGTTGCGGTGTCGTTGGACACTCGTACCTCGATGTGATCGTGCTGTTCGGAAACCGACCGTACGCTGGGCTTTTCCCCCGATTGGCGACGTGACCGGAAACCTCGGTTGGTGGGGCGACGGAAACCCTTTCCCAGCCTGTGGATAACTGGGCTCAGAGCCGTGTCGCGAGTGGGTTCCAGCCTACCAACGGGGTGTCACGAAAGGGGGGAGGGTGAACAGGTTTCGCGATGTTCGGAAACTGCCCTGAAGCGCTCTCAGGAACCCCGTGCCACGCGCACCTCGACACGTTCGATGTCGACCCCGGCAACGGTGCTCAGACGCTCGACGATGGTGTCGGCGAGGAACTTCACCTGGGTCGCCCAGGCCGGCTCGTCGGCCTCCACGAGGAGGACGCCACGGTCGAGTTTGACCGGCCGTACATGTGCCGCGACCGAGGTCCCGACGGCGTCGTCCCACTTGCCGAAGACCCCGCCGACCTGGATGCGATCGGCCCCACGCAGCGACCGCAGCATCGCGTCGAGCGACGAGGTGATGGGGACCGGCTCGGGCACGGGCTGCACGCTACTCGTGCGGTGTCACAGCCCGCGCCGCTGCCGATTCGGTGAGAACGTCAGGCGAAACGTGTTCCGAGGATGCGCTCGCCCGAACCCGGGATGAACAGGTCGGTGGTCTGACCGAGCCGCTCCACATAGCCGGCGTCGGCCGTGAGAGCATCGAGTGCCGCGTCGGCGGTCGCCGCGTCGGGGGCGACCGAAACCCAGTTGACCCGGCCGAACGCCCCGAAACCGTCCATCGTGAACATGATGGGGACACCACCCACACCCGAGGCGTACTCCGCCATCTCCGCGCCCCATCCGATCGCACCCTCGTACGCGCCGTTGGCGATCAGGACGGAGGTGACGACGGCACACGCACCGACGGGCGGCCGCTCCTCGCCGAGTTCACCGACGAGCATCGTGGCGAGACTGGTCTCCGCGGGCGCAACCTGGCGGTCCAGCCACGGCGCGACCTTCGCCGAGTACTCCGGATTCGCTCCGAGCGTCGCCGTCAACTCGCCGAGCTCGGCGAGTCCGGCGACCGGGAGCGTGTACATCACCGTTCCTGTCGGAGCACCGAGTGACGCCTGCCACACAGCGACCTCGCGGCCGATCGTCTCGGACACGAACTGCTGCATGTCGCCGTGGAAGCCCATCAGCTCGACCGGTGTGCCCCGCATCGTGACGCGGTTGGTGAACAGTTTCATGGGGGTCCCCTTCCCATCGTGGACCCGCGGTGCGCAGATCCAGTACGGCACCCGAGATCCCCGTCCCGAACGCCGGGAGTCAGGTTCGCGCGGAGTCAACAGGATGTCCACATGACGCCCGACACATCCCCGTCCCCCGCTGGTACGTCAGCGTTCGACGGTGACGACTCCGCTGTGCACGCGCAGGACCCGGTCGGGTCGTGCCAGTTCGGGGAGCGCACCGGCGGTGGTGATCACGATCTGGCCGAGCGGGAGGTGATCGAGCAGAGCTGTCGCGCGGGTCTCGTCGAGCTCGGACAGCACGTCGTCGAGGACGAGGACCGGTGCCGAACCCGTCCGTTCGGTGATCAGACGGTGGGCGGCGAGGCGCAGTGCCAGCGTGAAGGTTCGCTGCTCCCCCTGGGACGCATGGGTCCGAGCCGGGAGGCCGTTCACCTGGATCAGGATGTCGTCACGATGCGGGCCCACCGTGGACACGCCGCGACGGATGTCGTCGGAACGCGACTCCTGGAGCGCGGCATGGAGCCCACCGGACTGCCAGGTCGACTGGTACGACAACTCGAGCGGAGTCGGCTTGCCGGCAAGCGTCTCGTAGGCCTCGTGGACGTGTGGCGAGAGGCGCGCGACGAGGGTTGCCCGGGCATGGCCGAACCGGTCGCCGACGTCGGCGAAGCGTTGATCCCACACGTCGAGCGTGGTGTCGATCTCGTCGGTGAGCTGACCACCCGCCTGCTTGAGCAGGGTGTTGCGCTGGCGCAGGATGCGGTCCAGTTCGACCCGCAGCGCGTCGTACTTGGTCGCCAGGGCCACCAGCGTGTCGTCGAGGAACCGCCGGCGGCCGCTCGGGCCGTCCTTGACGATGCGCAGGTCGTCGGGCGAGAACACGGTGACGCGGACCGTTCCGAGCAGGTCACGGATCCGCGGCAGCTTCTGACGGTTGACGAGCACACGGCTGCGCCCGACCGTGGCGATCTCCGCCTCGACGAGCGATTCCCGGCCATCCTCGTCACGGACGGTCGCCCGGATGATGGCCGTGTCGGCCCCGGCTCGAACCAGAGCCTCGGTGGGAGCACCGCGAAAGCTGGCGAGCGTGGCCAGGTAGGCGAGGGCCTCAGCGAGGTTGGTCTTGCCCTGCCCGTTGTCACCGAGAACAACCGTGACCCCCGTACGCAGGTCGAACGTCCCGGATCGGTAGTTCCGGAAATCGACCAGTTCCAGATGCTCGACGATCAAGGAACGTCTACGGCACTCTCACGGGCATCAGGAGATACAGGTAGTCGTCCTGGCCGGCGCCGCGGAGGACCGCGGGCTTCATGGGGTCCATGGTCGAGAGAGTGACGTCGTCGGCTTCGATGGCGTCGAGACCCGACGCCAGGAAGTCGGGATTGAAGGCGATCGTCATCTCGTCGCCGTCGTACGCCGCGTCGACCCATTCGTCGGCGTTGCCGACGTCCTGGGTGATGGCGGTGAGTTGCAGCGTGTCACCACCCAATGCCAGCCGCACCGGGGTGCTGTCCTGGGCGAGAATCTTCACGCGGCCGATTGCCTCGGCCAGTGCCACCTTGCCCACGGTGAGCACGTTCGGGTAGCTCGACGGCAGCAGGTTGCGGTAGTTCGGGAAGTCGCCCTCGATCAACCGGGTGGTGAGCCGCTTGCCGCCGACCTCGAAGGTCGCGTCGCGTTCGCCCAACCGCACCATGAGTTCTTCGGCGTCACCCAGCAGGCGCTGCACCTCGGAGAGGGCCTTGCCCGGGATGAGCACCTTCTGACCTGAGCCCAGCATCGACGAATCGGGGAAGTCCCGTACCGCCAGGCGGTAGGAGTCGGTGGCGACCATCTTGACGCCGTCGTCCTCCGCGGCGAGGAGCACACCCGTGAGCACGGCCCGGGCATCGTCGCTGGAAGCTGCCCGCACCACCTGGTGCAGCGCCTCGAGCATCGTCGCGGCCGACAACGTGACCGCCTCGGCGGCCGGCTCGACCTGGCTCGGGTAGTCGTCGAGCGACAACGGTCGGACCGAGAACTCCGAGCGGCCGGCCTTGATGAGCATGACCTCCTCGGACAACTCGATCTCGACGGCCCCTGCGGGGAGGGCACGCACGATGGTGGCCACCAGCTTGCTCGGGACCACGGCTGCACCGTCGCGCTCACCGCCGACCTCGAGTTGGAGGCGGATGGTGAGTTCGAGGTCGGTACCGACGATCGTCAGTTGATCGCCGACGACCTCCATCCGGATGCCGGCCAACACGGGCAGCGTGCCACCACGACTGGTCGTCGCACGGTCGGCAGCACCGACGGCCTCGGCCAGAACGTCACGTTCGCAACGGAACTTCACAGTGGGAACTTCTCCTCATGAAGGGGTGTGTCAAAAGACAATGTCAGTAGTAGGGCTTGTGGATTGGGGACAACCACCGTTCGGGCAGCGTACGACCCTCGCGCGTGTCCACACGGCATTGCGCGAAACTCCCAGCTCGCGAGTTACGCCGATGTGACTCGGTGGACAACACCGCGTTGTCCACGGCGCGGACGTGGTTTGTCCCATGGCTGTCCCCCTGATGTGAACAGGGCGGGCCGAGACACCGGCCACGTCGATGACCGGGTTGTCGGGCATTCGGCACGACCCGACCAGGCGTGTGAGCACCGGCGCGGAGCACGCGACTCTCATGACGCGCTCCAGACCCGTCGGAGATTCGCGTGGAACGACACCGGTCCGGCAGCCAACCCAGCTCACTTCTACGAGTTCAGCTGCTGGAGCAGATCGGTGACCTGGTCGTAGATCGGCTGACGTTCCTTCATCAGCCGCTGGATCTTGTCGTTGGCGTGGATGACCGTGGTGTGGTCGCGTCCTCCGAAGAGCCGGGCGATGGCGGGATAGCTCAGATCGGTGGTCTCCCGGAACGCGTACATCGCGATCTGGCGGGCGGTGACGAGGGGACGTTGCCGGCTCTTGCCCTTCAGCGCCTCGATGTCGAACTTCAAGATGTCGGCGATCTCGGCGAGGAGTTCCTCGTCGGTGCGCACCTTCGGTTTGGTGTCCTTGAGGAGGTCGGCGAGTTGGGTCTGGGCGAGATCGGTGGTGATGGGGACCTGGTTGAGGCTGGCGTACGCCGTGACGCGGATGAGTGCACCTTCCAGCTCGCGAATGTTGGTGGCGATGTTGGTGGCGATGAACTCGAGGGTCTCGTCGGGGACCTCGACGTGATCGCGTTCGGCCTTGTTGTGCAAGATGGCCAGACGGGTTTCGAGGTCGGGTGGCTGGATGTCGGTGATGAGACCCCACTTGAACCGCCCACGCAGTCGTTCTTCCAGCGTGGGGATGGCGTCGGGGACACGGTCGGAGCTGATGACGATCTGCTTGTTGGCCCCGTGGAGCGAGTTGAAGGTGTGGAAGAACTCCTCCTGGAGGCCTTCCTTCCCCTCGATGAACTGGATGTCGTCGATGAGCAGTACGTCGACGTCGCGATAGCGACGGCGGAGGTTGACCGTGGTGTTCTGGCGGATCGAATCGACGTACTCGTTCATGAACGTCTCGGTGGAGACGTAGCGCACCGCATGGTGCTGGTAGTTCGAGTGGACGTAGTGGCCGATGGCGTGCAGCAGGTGGGTCTTGCCCAATCCGGCCGAGCCGTAGATGAAGAGCGGGTTGTAGCTGCGGGCGGGGGTTTCGGCGACGCGCAGGGCGGCGGCGAGAGCGAACTGGTTCGACGCTCCCTTCACGAAGGTCTCGAACGTATACCGGGGATTCAGACCTGCATCGTGGAGCGGACTACGCTCCTGACCTGGGGCGACGGCAACAGTCTCGACGTGGCCGACACCGTTCGCGGTCCGTCCGTCGGCCGTGTGTTCGGCTGGTTCGGTCGGTACGGGCGGGGTGTCGATGGTCGCCTCGGAGGCGGTGACGGCGATGTCGATGTTGCGGTGACCCTCGTCGGCTTCGTCGAGGGCATCGGTGACGAGAGGCAGGTACCGGGTGAGAATGCGGTCCCGTACATAACTGCTCGGCGCCAACAAGCGGAGTTCGTCGGGGTCGGATTCGAGCGGTACGACGTCTTGGAAGGTGGAGAACCAGACGGACTCGGCGAGTTGTGAGCGAAGCGACACCGTGACTCGTGTCCACACGTCGTCTGCGCTGCTCACCTGCATCTTCACGTCCAATTGGGCATCATCGGTCCACAAGGTTATCCACAGAGTGTGGAGAATGGGGATGCGGCAGCCCGGAGCGAAGAACCTACCACGTCGACCTGGTGACGGAAACACGAAGAAAAACACTCTGCACGCTGGGGTTCTCCATCAGACTGTCATCTGTGGGTAACTTACATCGATGTAGTTCGTGCACAACGTGTCCGCGCGGTCATCGACCGTGTTCGTCGCGGTGCACGCTCCCGTCCGGGGTGGCTTCCAGGGAGGAAATCCACAGAGTGTTGGGAGAGGTACCTCGCGGGCTCTAGCCTGGCGCGGTCGGTGCACAGCCTCTGTCTCGTGCGGCACCGCCACCTTTGCCTCGTAACCCTCGGAGATCGCCGTGAAGCGCACTTACCAGCCGAACAACCGTCGTCGTTCCCGCAAGCATGGCTTCCGGGCCAGGATGAGTACGCGCGGTGGTCGCGCGGTATTGAAGTCCCGCCGTGCCAAGGGCCGGGCTCGTCTGTCCGCTTGATCGCGACGATCCACGAGCGTGACGCCTTCCTGCGGCTCCGCCGGGAGGGATCACGCCATCGGATCGAGCCGCTCTGGTGCTCCTTCGTTCACGACCCACAGCTGACGCCACCCCAGGTGGCGTTCGCCATCGGTCGACCCATTGGGTCGGCCGTGACACGCAATCGCGTCCGGCGCCGCCTGCGGGCCGTCCTATCGGCCTCGTCCGTCCCTCCGGGTCTGCTGTTGGTCGGTGCCGATCCGGCCATCGTCGAACTCACGTTCGACGAGCTGCGGGATCGAGTCGGTCAGCTGCTGGAACGACTCACGACCATGCCGACATGACCTGGATGCAACGTCGAGCGCTGGCCATGATCGAGGCCTACCAGCGGGCCTTCGAGGGACGACCTTCCCCCTGCCGCTTCTACCCCACCTGCTCCTCGTACGCCCACGAAGCCTTCGAGGTCCATGGCACCGGACGCGGCGCCTACCTCACCACCCGTCGACTGCTCCGGTGCCGGCCCCTCGGGCCCTCCGGCTTCGATCCCGTACCCGAACCCGGGGACTCCCCGCGCCATCGGAATCGCCGGAAGGACGACTGATCGATGTTCGAAGTACCTGCTGCGCTACTCGCCCTGTTCTACAGCTGGACCAGCAGCTATGCGGTGGCGATCGCCTTCATGTCGGCCGTCGTGATGGCGATCACCACCCCGCTGACCCTGCGCAGCACCAAGGGGATGCTCGAGATGCAGAGGGTTGCGCCCGAGATGCGCAAGCTGCAGAACGAGTACCGCGACGATCGTCAGAAGCTCAACGAAGAGATGATGAAGCTCTACCAGGAGCA
This sequence comes from uncultured Ilumatobacteraceae bacterium, assembly GCA_965601935.1. Lineage (GTDB taxonomy): Bacteria > Actinomycetota > Acidimicrobiia > Acidimicrobiales > Ilumatobacteraceae > CBFCWZ01. The sequence continues at coordinate 8,237 of CBFCWZ010000027.1, read as the reverse complement.
CAACGTCTCTCCCCTCTCGTCGTGTCTCCCGATCGCGGCGCAGATGCCGGTGTTCATCATCATGTTCCGGATCCTGCGTGGTCTGGAGTACCGCCCATCCGGGAGCTCCCGGCCGATCGCCGAGTCGACCGCGCGGGCTCTCGAAGGGATGGAAACGTCCGACGGCGCCACCTACGACCCCGAGGTCCTCGGCTTCATCCCCCGTTATCTCTCCACCGACAGCGACCTGTACCGGTCCCTGTTCGGCGAGGAGGAGATCCTGTCGTGGGGGCTCGACCTCTCCCTCTCCCCCATCGAGGCGATGACCGACAGTCTGACGAAGGGCTTCATCTACGCCCTGCTCGTGGTCGGCCTCGGTGCGCTGTACTTCGGTCAGCAGAAGATGGTCGCCGCCCGGGCGTCCATCAGCCCCACGATGTCGCCCACCCAGCAGAAGCTGATGCAGTACCTGCCGGTGTTCTTCGCCGTCTTCCAGCTGTTCTTCATGACCGGTCTGGTGATCTACTACATCTTCCAGACCGTCATCCGGATCGGCCAACAGTTCTACATCACGAAGCGCTTCTACGGGCACGAGGACTCCCTCGGACGTCAAGCTCAGCGAGCATCGGAGGAAGCCCGCGAAGAGGCCAAGAAGTCGGGTGAATCCGGTGGTCTACTCGCCCAGACCAAGCGCGACCTGGGCGTGGGCGACGACAAGAAGCCCGCGAAGGACAAGGGATCGAAGCCGACCCGGGAGATCCAGAACAAGCGGGTGACCAAATCGAAGGCCAGTGCGGCCGGGGCCCCCGAGGGTGGAAAGGGTCGCCCGACGCCGACGCGAAAAGACGCGCAGGCGAACCGCAAGAACCGCCCGAAGTCGTCCCGGCCGAAGCCGTCGGGGAAGAAGAAGCGCTGACCCACCGGTCGGCTCGTTGTTGACGAAGGAGAACAGCAGATGGAATGGGTGGAGACCACCGCCAAAACCGTCGACGAGGCGCGCGACGCCGCCCTCGACCAACTCGGCGTAGGTGCCGACGACGCAGAATTCGAGATCGTGGAGGAGCCGCGACCCGGCCTCTTCGGCCGGATGCGCGGGGAAGCCCGTGTGCGCGCTCGTGTGAAGCCCACCCAGGTGCGCCCGAAGCAGGAGCGCCGCCGCCGCTCTCGGTCCGACAAGAATCCCCGCCGCAAGAAGCCCTCCGGTGGGGACGCATCGTCACAGCAGACCGCAGCCGCGGCCCCAGCAGCGAAACAGGAGACGGCGGCGGACGACAGCGTCGACACCGCACCCACCTCCCAGCAAGGAGGACGGTCCCGGTCGTCCGCCGAGAAGAAGTCCAACAACCGCTCCCGAAGCGAATCGGCCTCACAGGAGACCACAATGAGCAACGATGACCGCCCCGAGTCCACCGTGACCCCCGACGAGGTCGGCGCGGCCGCCGTCCAGTTCATGGAGGGCCTCGCCTCCGCCTTCGGCCGGCCCGCCACCGTCGAGCTGCAGGTGGACGGGATCGAACTCGACGTGAACCTGCAGGGCGAAGAGCTCGGCCTGCTGGTCGGCCCAGGTGGGCGGACCCTCAACGCCGTGCAGGATCTGGCAAGGGTGGCCGCCCAGCGCCGTCTCGGCGACCACGACACGCGGCTCCGCATCGACGTGGCCGGCTATCGCGAGCGTCGCCAGGTCGCCCTCGGAGGGTTCGCCCGCAAGGTCGCCGCCGAAGTTCGCGAGTCCGGCGAAGCCCGCTCCATGGAGCCGATGGCGTCGGCGGACCGCAAGGTGGTGCACGACGTTCTGAACGAAGAAGAGGGCGTCACCACCCGTTCGGTGGGTGAGGACCCGAACCGCCGCATCGTCGTCGAGCCCGCCTGAGGGAGTACTCGGGCCGAGCCGTGACCGGCACACCCGGACACGACGAGCAGCTGACTGCCGTTCTGCGACAGGCCCAGGATCTGCACTTCCTCGGGGATCGGCCGATCCCCGAGGTGATCGAACATGCCCGTTCGTACTGCACCGCCCTGACGGGTGTGGCGGGTCGGGTGCTCGATCTGGGCTCCGGTGGGGGTGTCCCGGGTCTCGTGATCGCCCACGACCGGCCGGATCTCGAAGTGGTCCTGCTCGACCGGCGGACCAAGCGAACCGACTTCCTGGAGCGCGCGGTCCGGCGCCTGCGGTGCGCCGATCGCGTCGTCGTGGTGGCCGCCGAGGCCACGGAGTACCTGCGGACCGCGGCCGGGACCTTCGACGCCGCCGTGGCGCGCGGGTTCGGTCCCGGTGAGATCACGTTGCACTTCGGGACCCAGGCAGTGGAATCGGGCGGTCTGATCGTGATCTCGGAACCCCCTGAAGAGGAACCCGATCGCTGGCCGGATGAGCTCCTGGCCGATCTCAGGGTCGAACGAGGCCGGCGGATCGGCACCGTGACGACCTTTCTGAAGCGCGGGCTCTGACCCAACCGCAGGTCGATCGACCCGGGAGATGTTTCACGTGAAACACTCGACACGGCGATCCTGGAGGTTGTCGCGTGTTTCACGTGAAACATGAGGGTTGGTGTTCGCGGCGCAAATGCTTGTTTCGCGGGGGGCCGATCGGGCAGAGTTGGGGCTGATCCGAGTGGCCCTTGCGCCCGAACACTGGAGTACGTGTGACCGACGAGTCGACGAACCCGTTTCCCACATCCTTGTCCCCTGAGCCCGAGCTGAATCCCGTTCACTCCCCCACCGAGCAGGCTCGCTCGCCCGAACTGGACGAGACCGAGCCCGAGGTGGAGTCAGAGATGACACCCACGCTGGTGCACGACGAGCCGGTACCACCGCCGGCCCATCCGCTGCCGAGGGTGATGGCAGTCGCCAACCAGAAAGGTGGCGTCGGCAAGACGACCACGACCGTGAACCTGGGCGCGGCACTCGCCGACATGGGTCAGCGCACACTGCTGGTCGACCTCGACCCGCAGGGCAACGCATCGACGGGCCTCGGGATCGAGAACCGAGGGCTCCAGCACTCGATGTACCACGTGCTGATGCATGAGGAGCCGCTCGAGAACGTGGTGGAGCCGACCGATGTGCGGAACTTGTTCGTCGCTCCGGCCTCGCTCGATCTGGCGGGCGCGGAGATCGAGTTGGTGCCGGCGTTCAGCCGGGAACAGCGCTTGAAAAGGGCGATCGAAGCCGTGCTGGACGACTACGACTACGTACTGGTCGACTGCCCCCCGTCGCTCGGCCTGCTGACGGTGAACGGATTGGCTGCGGCGCACGAGGTACTGGTCCCGATCCAATGCGAGTACTACGCGTTGGAGGGTCTGGGACAACTGCTGCGCAACGTCGATCTCGTGAGACGAAATCTGAACCCGTCCCTGGAGGTGAGCACCATCCTCTGCGTGATGTACGACGCACGTACGAAGCTTGCCGAGCAGGTCGTGACCGAGGTGCGGGAGCACTTCGGGGAGAAGGTGTTGCGCTCGGTGATCCCCCGGTCGGTGCGGCTCAGCGAGGCGCCTTCCTACGGGCAGCCGATCACCACGTTCGATCCGCTCTCGCGTGGTGCCATCGCGTACCGCGACGCAGCCAAGGAGGTGCACGATGACGCGGCATAGTGGTCTCGGAAAGGGGCTGAGTGCCCTGATCCCGACCAATGACTCCGGTGAGGGAGTCGATGGTTCGACACCGGTCCTCTCAGAGATCCCGGTCCGGTCGATCGTCCCCAATCCGCATCAGCCGCGCGTTCACTTCGACGAGGAGAGCCTGGTCGAGTTGGCCGCGTCGATCGCAGAGATGGGAATCTTGCAGCCGATCCTCGTGCGCCCGGGTGACGAGGAGGGCAACTATCAACTGATCGCGGGGGAGCGGCGTTGGCGCGCCGCACAGCGCGCCGGCCTCGCCAGCGTTCCGGCGGTGATCCGCCCGACCGACGATGTCGGCTCGGTGGAGCAGGCTCTCGTCGAGAACCTGCACCGTCAGGATCTGACCCCGCTCGAAGAGGCGGCGGCCTACCAACAGCTGCTCGAGGACTTCGAACTCACCCATGATCAGCTGGCCGGACGAGTGGGCAAGAGCCGCTCCGCGATCACCAACAGCATCCGCCTGCTCGGGCTCCCGCCGGCGGTGCAGCTGTACCTGGCCGATGGTCAGCTGTCTGCCGGGCATGCCAGGGCGCTTCTCGGTACGCCCGATCGGCCCAGACAAGAGGAGTTGGCGCGGGCGGCGGTCACCGAAGGATGGAGTGTCCGCGACGTCGAGCGTGCGATCCGGGGTGAGGCACCGCCGGGCGCGGCACCGATCCCGGAGCCCGACACTCCCCCCGAACCGGACCGTTCGATCGATGGAGCTGGTCTCACGCCCGGGACCAAACTGCGTCCCCCCGGTCTGCTCGAACTCGAGGAACTCCTGGCCTCCCACCTCGACACACGGGTCTCGGTGACGATGTCGGCCAAGAAGGGCCGGGTCACGATCGATTTTGCCGACCTGGAGGATCTCGAGCGGATCTACCGGGTCATGACGGCGTCGTGACCCCACCATCGACCGAACACACGCGCGCTCTCACGGCGCGCGTGACCCTGAGGGTTTCTCTCTGTTTGACCGCGCAAGTAGGACTCTGAGCTGGGGTAACGTTTGCACAATCGGTGAGAACGCCGTGTGTCGGCAGTGTGTACTCAACGTGTCGTCGAGGGAAACCCACATACTGTGTACACACCTGTGGACAACTAGGGTCGAAGGTCCCAGAGATGAGGGTTCCGAGGCGAACTCGGAGCGTTCACTCGGCCGCCGGGTCGACCGAGATCGGAGTCGAGCTCCACGCGGTGACGGCGTCGGCGATGGCGTCGGCGACGAAGCTGGAGACATCGACGACGTCGCGTACCGGGCCGATCGAGCACAGAACGGCCGGCATCCGTGTCTCCCGCAACACTGGCAGGCGCATCCCGCGGAGTTCGGGCGTTGCCGGGACCAGGCCCTCCAGTCGCTCGGCGATTCGAGTCGCCAGTGCGCGACCACCAACTGACTCGAACGACGGTACGTAGAAATAGGAGATCTCCGAACAGATGTCCGAGCGGGCCTGGAATCCGAGATATGCCGTGGCACCGAAGCGGTTCGCAGCGGCTGCCTGAGCCGACGGTTCGTACTCGTCGGTGGACATCACCGTTGCCCCGCTGCCGCGGAGCGACCGGGACACGCCCCGCCCGATCGAGCTGAGGCCACCGAACTGTCCGACGACGATCCGCAGGCTGGCCAGCGCCGTTTCGTGGGCCATTGCCTCCGACTCGCGGATCCACGCGACGCCTGGGCCGCTACCGGTCTGTCGGCCGACCAGTTCGAGCATCTTGACCGTGCGTGGTCCGCAGATCGCGTCGGCCGTGAGCCCCGAGTTGTGCTGAAAGTCGGCCAACGCCCTCGATGTCTGCTGACCGAGGATCCCGTCGGGTCGTCCACAGTCGAAGCCCAGCTGATTGAGCGTGATCTGCAGGGAGGCGACGTCGTCACCCCGCAGGTGAGGCGCGGACAGATGGAGTAGCCGGTCACCGAGGGTCCAGCCGGCTTCGACGAGCGCCAGCCAGGTCTCCTCGTCGCAGATCCCGGTGACCCGCAGGCCCCGCGCCGACTGGAACTCGGAGACGGCATCCTTCGTGGACGCGCAGTATGCGCCGGCGTCGTTGCCGCCCGGGGAGTACCCGGCGGCGCCGAGGCGGCGCTGGAGATCTCGAATGGGTTCGCCGGTTTGGCCCGGCGTCAGTGGGAAGTGGCCAGGAATTCGTCGAGCTCCTGCAGGAGGGCGCCCTTGCTCTTGGCGCCGATGAGTCGCTTGGAGACCTCACCATTGTGGAACACCAGAAGCGTCGGGATGCTCATCACGCTGTATTTCATCGCGATGTCGGGGTTCTCGTCGACGTTGAGCTTGGCGACCTGGATGGTCTGGCTGTGCTCGACGGCGATCTCCTCGAGGATCGGAGCGATCATCTTGCAGGGTCCGCACCACTCGGCCCAGAGATCGACCACGACGGGGGTGTCGGCACTGCCGATCACCTCGTCGAAGGTCGCGGTGGTGAGGGTGGTGATTCCAGCTGCCATTGCGGCTTCCTTTCGGGGGGACTCTGCGGATCGCGAGCGTTGCTCTGGTGTGGTGCAACCGTGGGGTCGTCCCGAGTATTCCGCATGTGTGGCCGACGTGCCGGGCACGGCACGGGTTTCGCACCTGTCGGGCCCGCCGTGGGCTGATCAACCGGTGCTCTCGAGCCAGCGTTCGGTGTCGATGGCAGCCATGCAGCCGGAGCCGGCGGCGGTGATCGCCTGGCGGTAGGTGTGGTCCTGTACATCGCCGCACGCGAAGACGCCCTCGACGTTGGTGGCCGAGCCGTCCGCCGCGGTGACGAGATACCCGTTGTCCTCCATGTCCAACTGGCCGGCGAACAGGTCGGTGTTGGGCTGGTGACCGATGGCGATGAAGAAGCCGGTGACATCCAGTGTCGACGTCTCGCCGGTCTTCACGTTGCGGACCGCGGCTCCTTCGAGCCTCTCGGTGCCGATGAGGTCCTCGACCACGGTGTCCCACATGATCTCGAGCTTCTCGTTGGCAAAGGCGCGGTCCTGCATGATCTTCGAGGCGCGCAACTCGTCGCGGCGGTGGATCAGGATGACCTTCTCCGCGAACTTGGTGAGGAAGGTGGCCTCTTCGATGGCGGAGTCACCGCCGCCGACGACGGCGATGGTCTGACCGCGGAAGAAGAAGCCGTCGCAGGTCGCACAGGTCGACAGGCCGTGGCCGAGAAGGCGTTGCTCTGCTTCGAGCCCGAGCATGATCGAGCGGGCGCCGGTGGAGACGATGACCGAGTTGGCGCGGTACTCGGTGTCACGCACCCAGACCTTGAACGGGCGTTGCGAGAAGTCGACCTCGGTGACCTTCTCGGTGAGGATCTCGGTTCCGAAGCGTTCGGCCTGCTTGCGCATGTTGGCCATGAGTTCCGGTCCCATGATTCCGTCGGGGAATCCGGGGAAGTTCTCCACGTCGGTGGTGAGCATGAGCTGGCCACCGGGCTGGTCGCTGGTGCTGCTCGGCTCACCCTCGATGAGCAGGGGCGAGAGGTTGGCCCGGGCGGTGTAGACGGCGGCCGTGAGGCCCGCCGGCCCGGACCCGATGATGATGACGTCACGCACGTCGGGCATTGCATCTCCAGAAGAAGTGAGGTGTGGGGGTGTCAACCGGCGGCGCGATTGCGCTTCCAGAAGAGGAACATCCCGATGAGGCTCAACATTCCCCCCAGCGTGAAGTAGCTGAGGTACACGGCCTGGGGGGTGTCGAAGCCGATCTCCCAGAGCGACTGGATCCCACGCTGGACACCGACCAGGAGCAGGCCCACGGCGAACACGGCGAGGAAGGCGGCCAGCACACCGAACACGATTCCGCGGGCTGCGTAGATGACCGGGGTGGTGGTCTTCTCACGTACCTGCCCGACGACCTTCACCACGGTGTCGGTGGTGTCGGCCGCCCAGTTCGGATCGGTCAGCGGATTTCCGGCCATGGACGGAGAGTAGCGGACGACGTGGTCGGCGCCACGGGTGAGGAGCGGCAGGGGTCAATCGGGGATCGGCAGCGACTCGACCAGATCGCACGTGACGAGGTCGTAGGCGATCGCCGAGTCGGTGTCACGGTCGACTCCCACCATCACGAGTTGATCGAGGTACATCGCCGAGCCCACGTTCAAGTCGATCCCGTAGTCCGGGCAGTCCGGCACCGTGGGCACTGGCTGGGCGAGGGTCTCGTCGTCGGCGATCTCCTCCAACGGAAGGGTCGTCTCGGTGACGAGAAGCCCGGGCTTGGCGAACTCGATGAGGTCGCTGCGGCTGTCGAGCACGGTGACCTCGTTGGTCTCGTCGGGTGGCGGTCCGAGGTCGTTCGCCTCGGCCGACAAGGACCCTGCCTCCTCCGAGTCGGCCTCGAGGGCGGTTCTCTCTTCGGCGAGGTCACCTCCGGCCAGGTCCTCGGCGGAGGCGGTCTCCAACTGAGCCGCCTCTTGTTCGGCCGGGGCGCCGGCGTTGCTCTCCGCCTCGGCTGCCCCCGAGTCGTCGGCCCCGTCCGGGTCGCCCGCCTCGCCTTGCTCCCCGGCGGGCTCCGCGACGATGTCGTCGTTGTTGTCGGTCGGGTCGATCTGTTGCAGGACGACGCCCGCACCGACCACCACGACGAGAGCGGCGGCGGCGCCCAGTGCCCAGCGTCGACGCGAACGTTCCTTCGCCGAACCCGACATCGCGCTGGCCGCTGCAAGGCTGGTGGC
>CBFCWZ010000026.1:0-19209 GCA_965601935.1 uncultured Ilumatobacteraceae bacterium | reverse complement strand
AGACACCTGTTGCAGCTTTCCGTTGCAGCTTTGAGACGAGGAGTGGCCGCGTGGTGAAGAAGATCCCCCGCGATGACCGGCGCGCCGACTACATCGCCACCAACACCGTCGTCGACGCCACGGGCCTCGCGGAGTTCCTGGCCGACAAACACCGCTGGGTGCTGTCCACCACCCGCGCCGACGGACGCCCCCAGATGAGCCTCGTCTCCGGCGGGATGATGGCCGACGGGCGGCTCGCCGTTTCCACCTACCCGGAGCGGGTGAAGGCGAAGAACGCCCGGCGGAACCCACTCGTGTCGGTCGCCGTGATGGGTGGCGAGTTCAACGACGCCTGGGTCCAGATCGACGGCACTGCGGAGGTGATCGACATGCCCGAGGCCGCCGACGTACTCGTGGAGTACTACCGCTGCATCTCCGGCGAGCACCCCGACTGGGACGAATACCGCCAGGCAATGGCCGACCAGGGCAAGAGCGCCATCGTCATCACCCCGACGCGCTGGAGCCCCGTGAGCACCGGCGGCTTCCCCGAGTCGCTGTTCGAGGACTGATGCGGCACGCGCCGCGTCAGAGCGAGGTGGGCGGCTCGGCCTGAGGACCCACGTCGTCGTCCTGCCGGTTGACCATCACCCAGGCCGCGACCACGATCAGGAAGGCGAAGCCCAACACCGCCGCCACGACGTAGGCATCGGAACCGTCATCGGAGGACTCGTCCTCCGGTTCGGCGGGATCGGTCGTGGGGGAATCGGTCGACGGCGGGTCCGTCGGCTCGGGGTCCGGTGCCTCGGTGGCGGGGACGTCGGACGGTTCGGGTTCGGAGGAGCCGGCTGCCGTCCCGGCGGCGCCGAGCAGGCCCAGCGCGACGACTCCCAGGCCGACCACGAGAGCGCGTCTGAGGTCATTCATCGGAGTCTCCGTTCTCCTCGTCGGCCCGGTTCGAGTCGACCCACTCGTGGGCGTCGGCATAGGCCTGACGGGTGGCCTCACCGAAGACCTTCGTGCTGCGGTACACGTTCTGACGGCCGATCGCCTCCAGGTTCCCCGTCACCCGGAACTGCCGGACGACCCGGTCGTTGTCGGTGACGATCATCAGCTTGCTGTCGACATTGCGCAGATCTGCGGCGTAGTCCGAGAGCGAGTCGAGCAGTGTCGAGCCGGCCTCGTCCATCCCGCGGATGCGCAGGATGACGACAGAGTTCTGCGACTCCGGGGTGACAGTGGGCATCTGTTCGATCAGCTTCGGGGCGGTGGCGAAGAACAGTGCCCCGTACGGCTGGATCATGATGACGGAGTCCCTCTGCAGCTCCTCGGGCGGCTCCACCTCTTCGATCCGGTCATCGTCGCGCATCTTCAACCGGACCGTGACGAGCCGGCTCGACTGCTGGGCGACGAACAGGATCACCGAGAGGCCGACGCCGACCAGCACGGCGTACTGCAACGGGATGACCAGCGTGAGCAAAAGGGTGATCGACATCACCGTCAGCGGGACCGCACCGGTCTTGGCGACGGCGATGATCTGGGCGGGCTTCACGGTGCCCACGCCGACGACGATGAGGAGCCCGGCGAGCGCCGGCATGGCGATCAACTCGACCGCACCGCCCAGCAGAAGGATGACGACGGCCATCGTGGCTCCGGCGAAGAGAAGGGCTGTCCTGGTCCTCGCACCTGCGGCCGCGGTCAGGGAACTGGCCGACATCGAACCGCCCACGGGCAGCCCTTGGAACAGTCCGGATGCGATGTTGCCCGCACCTTGGGCGACGAAGTCCTGCGACTCGTCGGTCGGGGTCCCGTCCTCGTTGGGGAATCCTGCAGAGACCCCTGCACCCTGGACCAGACCGACGAAGGCCAGTGACACCGCAGGAATGATGAGGGTCGGGATCTCCGAGAGAACCGGTGCGGTGATGAACGGTAACGAACGCGGCACCTCCGCGATGTCGCGAACGAGGGCGACATCACCGTCGAAGGCGTTGAAGATGCCCGCAGCCCCGGAACCGACGACCACGGCCACCACCAGCCCGAGCGCCCCGAGCGGTGTTCGCTGCAGCACGACGATCAACGCCACCGTGAGGACCCCGACGGTGATCGTCGGCAGATGGATCTCCCAGAAGTGGAAGAGCAGGTCGAATGCCCGGGTGACCCGGTTTCCCCCCTCGGAGTCGTAGCCCGTGAAGTCGTCGAGCTGGCCGAGCACGATGTTGATGCCGACTGCCGAGATGAAACCGGTCATCACGGAGTTGGAGACGAATCGGAGAAAGGATCCGAGCCGCAGGATGCCGGCGATGATCATCACCACACCGGTGAGGATCGAGAGCGTGAAGAGCGCCTTGGCCGGGTCGTCCCGATCGTTGAGGCCGACGTCGGCGATGATGATCGCCATCGCACCGGTCCCCTGCACCGCCATGAATGCCGTGCTCGTGAACAGCGACGCCCCGACCACCCCGTAGAGGTAGGCGTAGAGCCCGGCCACGGGGTTCACGCCGGCCAGGAGGCCGCTGGCGAGGCCGTCGGGAACACTCTCGACGCCCAGCACGAGGCCGGCCATCGAATCGTCTTTCAGTGTGTCCTTGCGCAGGAACTGACGGGGGTTGAGGATCGGAAATCTCATCGGTCAAGAGGGCAGGCGCCGCGCAGGACCATAGTTCAGCCCGGACGATTTTGGCTGCCTGTTCGACTGCGGACGCCCGCGCCCCGCAGACCTACCATCGCCTGCCATGGGGATTCGCGTGGTGCAGTGGGGGACCGGCAACGTCGGTCGGCAGTCGATCGGAACGGTGTTGCGCCGTCCCGACATGGACCTCGTCGGGGTGTACGTCACGAACCCGGACAAGGAGGGCCGCGATGCCGGTGAGTTGGCGGGCGGCGATGCCATCGGTCTGGCCGCCACGAACGACCCCGAGGAGATCCTCGCCCTCGACGCCGACGTCGTCCTCCACATGCCCCTCCCCTCCCTCGTCTACGGCGACGACCCGGGAGCCGACCTCGACAACTTCTGCCGCCTCCTCGAGTCGGGGGTCAGCGTGGCGACGACGGTCGGCTACATGTATCCCCAGGTCTACGGCGACGAGGTGTTCGGCCGCCTGACCGCGGCGTGCGACGCGGGTGGCAGCCGGTTCCACGGCACGGGCGTCAACCCCGGATGGTTCGGAGACCTCCTGCCCCTGTCGATGTCGGGGATGTCGCTCCGGGTCGACCAGATCCGGATCCAGGAGATCAGCAACTTCCAGCACTACCCATCCCCCGAGATCATGTTCGGGATGATGAACTTCGGGTCCACACCCGACGAGTTCGAACACAAGGCGACGCGCCACAGGAAGTGGCTCGACGGGCTCTTCACCGAGGCAGTCCAGATGGTGGCGACCGGCATCGGCGTCCACAGCACGGGCACCTCCTCCGAACAGGAACTCCGGGTCGCCGACGACGACTTGTCCACCGCTGCGGGGATCGTCCCCGCGGGCACCGTCGCCGGCCAGCGCTACAAGTGGGCGGCGATGCTCGGCGACGACGCCGTCGTTCTCCAGGAAACGGTGTGGCGGATGCACTCGACAGTCGCTCCCGACTGGCCGGAGGGCCACTGGTCGGTCGACATCGTCGGTGAGCCGAACATGCACGTCGAGCTGGACCACGGCTGGAATCGGAACGTTCTCGGCTCCACCGCGGCCCACGCGATCAATGCAGTCCCCTACATCCTTCGCGCGGACCCGGGCGTCATCACCTTCCTCGACCTGCCCACGGTGGCGGGCATGGGCGCCCGCTTCACCGGGTGACGGCGATGCCGGACGACGCCCCACTCGACGAGCCGATGCCGCTCGACGAGGTCGACTTCTTCGACCCGGGGGTGAACGACTGCCCCTACCACGCCTACCGCACGCTGCGCGACGACGCCCCGGTCTGGTACGACGAACGGCTCCGCGGCTACGTGATCACCCGCCACTCCGACGTACTGGACGTGCTGCGCGACAGCGAACGGTTCGTCAGCACTCCACCGGTGCGCAAGATGCCCGACCGCGAGATCTACGCCGAGAAGGGATGGGTGCCGGCGACCACTCTCGCCAATCGCGACGATCCGAACCATCGTGAGATGCGGAACCTGTTCGATCATGCGTTCCGCCCGAAACGCCTGACCGCACTGGAACCTCAGATCGAATCACTGGCCCACGAGTTGATCGACGACTTCATCGACGACGGCAGTTGCGACTGGGTGCGCCAGTTCGCCGTGCCGCTCCCCCTCGTCGTGATCGGGATCCAGATGGGCGCCGACCCCGATGACATCTGGAGGATCAAGTCCTGGACCGACGCCTGGGTCCAGAAGCTGGGCCTCATGCAGACCCGCGAACAACGCAGGTGGTCCGTCGAGATGGAGATCGAGGCGCAGCACTACTTCCAGCCGATCTTCGAGCGGTTGCGCGACGAGCCCGACGACACCCTGCTCTCCGACCTCGTCAACACGGAGATCCCCGAGTGGGGGCGCACCCTCACCGACGAGGAACTGCACGCCGAGATGATGGCCGACACCTTCGTCGGAGGCTCGGAGACCACCACGAATGCACTGTCGGGAGGTGTCCGGCTGCTCATCGAGCACCCCGACCAGTGGGACCGACTCAAGTCCGACCCCGACCGCTACCTCTCCAGGCTGATCGACGAAGTCCTGCGGTTGGAGGCACCCGTGCAACGGCTGATGCGCCACACGGCGGTCGACGTGGAACTGCACGGGGTCACGATCCCTGCGGGCTCGATGGTCCTCGTCGGCTACTCGGCCGCCAATCGCGACGACCGGACGTTCGACGCTCCGGCCCGCTTCGACCTCGACCGTGACGACGCGAAGAAGCACGTCTCGTTCGGGTTCGGGGCGCACCACTGCCTCGGCGCCCCGCTCGCCCGCCGAGAACTGAAGCACGGGTTCGCCGCACTGGTCGACAAGATCGACGAGATGTGGTTCGTCGACGACACCGACCTCACGATCGCGCCCAACTACTTCCTCCGCGCCCTCCGCGAACTGAAGATCGGCTTCCGCCCGGCGGCGTGAACCCGGACGAGTCGGAGGCGGATTCAGCCGAAGGCCGAGTCGAACATGGCGAGGGTCTTGGTCCAACTGCCCTCGGCGGCATCCTCGTCGTAGTTCGGGTAGCCCGGCCAGGTGTAGCCGTGGTCGGCCCCGGGCCAGATCGTGACGTCGACGTGGTCGAGGCCGTCCACTGCGTCGAGGAACGGCTGGTGCATGGCGATCGACTGGACCTGATCGGCGTCGCCGATTCCCAGGTACAGCGGCTGGTCCAGACCGCCCGCCGTGACGTGGGGTGAGTCGGGCTCGCCATCGGCCAGGAACGACGGATGCCAACCCGCTCCCGCCACGACTCGGTCGGGCATCCGCTCCATCGAGCGCACCACGGCGCGAGCACCGAGACAGAAGCCGATCACCGCCACCTTCTCGTCGTCGGGTACACCGGCGACCGCGAGGGCCGAGTCGAAGTCGTCCTGGATCTGCGCATCGGTCATCGATGCCAGCCACGCCATGATCGTGGGGCGGGCGTCCGGGTCGTTGGCCATGTCGGCCGGCTCGAAGTGGAGCAGACGCCCGTGACGGTGGTGCAGGTCGGGGGTGATCACGCGATAGCCGTTGGCAGCGAGACGGTTCATGAACTCCCTGGTCGCCGGACGCAGCCCGGGTGCGTCGATGAAGATCACCACCGTCGGCCAGTCGCCCTCGTCCACGGGTTGGGTGACCACTGCGGCCATCTCGCCGTCGTCGGTGGGGGCATCGAGGATCTGGGAGCGAACGTCCATGGCGGCACAACGTAGGCGACCCGGCCGGGGCGATCAGGAGGCGTGGGCCACAGTCGCTGCGGGCTCGGAGGGAGCCGCGGCGGTCGGGTGAGGTCGCGTCTCGTACATTCGCACCACGACGACGACGCCCGACAGCGCAGTGAGCGCGGCGACGGCATAGATCGCGACCTCGACCGAGATCAGGTCGGCGAGAACGCCCGCGACCAGAGCACCGACGGCGAATCCCGCGTCACGCCACAGCCGATAGACACCGACGGCCCGGGCTCGCCACGACGGGTGTGCCACATCGCCGACGGCGGCCAGCAGCGTCGGGTAGACCATGGCCGTCCCGGCACCGAGGAGAGCAACCGCTCCCAGCCAGCGGCCGAAACCGTGCGTGGCAGCGACGAGGGCGATCGCAACCGCCTGCAGGAACATCCCGCCGGCGATGAGGGGCTTTCGCCCGATGCGGTCGGAGAGCCCTCCGGTCACGAGTTGACCGAGCCCCCACACGGCGGGGTACACCGCGGCGAGCACGCCGATACGTCCGACGGAGAGCCCGGCGTCGGCGAAGAAGATCGGGAGCAGACCCCAGGCCAGCCCGTCGTTCAGGTTGTTCACCATTCCCGCCTGCGACACCGCCGACAGCGCCGGCTCGCGGAACGAGGTCTGCACGAATGCCTGCCGTGTCGACACCTCGGCGTGGTCGCCGACATCGCCATGATGCCGCTGCGCCTCGTGTCGGGCATGGCCCTTGGTCTCCCTCACGAAGAAGACGGACGCTCCGAGACCCAACCCGGCGAAGGCCAGGCCGAGGTAGAAGGGTTCCGGGCGCAGGCCGACGTTCTCGGCGATGAGACCCGTCACCAACGCGGTCAGGGCGACCGCCCCATAGCCGGCGGCCTCGTTGAGCCCCATCGCCAGACCCCGCTTCCGGGGCCCCACGAGGTCGATCTTCATGATCACCGTGGTCGACCAGGTGAGTCCCTGGTTGATGCCCAGTAGCACGTTGGCGACGATCACCCATCCCCAGGTAGGGGCCCACATCAGCAACAGGGGGATCGGTAGGGCGAACAACCAGCCGGCGACGAGAACCGGCTTGCGTCCGAACCGGTCGGACAGCGTTCCGGCGAAGAAGTTGGTGGCCGCCTTCACGATGCCGAACACCGCCACGAACGTGAGCGCGGCGGTGAACGCGGAGAGGCCGAACTCCTCGGTGGCGAGCAGTGGGAGCACCGTGCGCTCCTGGCCGATCATGCCGCCCACCAGGGCGTTCACGCCGACCAGTAGGGCGAACTGCCCTGCGTTCTCCTTCAGCCCCAGTTCCGGCCGTGACACCGTCACCTCTCCTTGTTCAAGTAATCACTTGAGAATATCGGAGAGACGGCTATTCTTCAAACAACGACTTGAGGAAGGAGTGGGATGGGAGACCCCGCCGCAAAGGACGAACTGTTCGACGCCTTCGCCGAGGTGGCGAAGGCGCTGGGCAACGGGCGCCGAGCAGAGCTGATTGACGTGCTGGCGCAGGGAGAGCGTCATGTCGACGAGTTGGCCACCGAGATCCGCCAGAGCGTCGCCAACACGTCGTTCCACCTGCGCGCCCTCGCCACCGCCGGGCTGGTCCAGACGCGCAAGGACGGCACCCGTGTCCACTACCGCCTCACCTCCGATCGGGTGGGGGACCTGTGGGCTGCGCTCCGCGACGTCGCCGCCGCACACCGGGCCGAGCTGGACGGCCTCGCCGCCGCGTACCTCGGCGATCGGTCCGAGCTCGAGTCCATCTCACGGGCGGAGTTGCACGACCGCCTGAGGACGGGCGACGTCGTGCTGGTCGACGTGCGCCCTCGCGCCGAATTCGAAGCCGGTCACATCGCCGGCGCCCGATCGATCCCGATCGGCGATTTCCCGGCCGCGATCGACGACCTGCCCGCCGACCGCGAGATCGTGGCGTACTGCCGCGGCCCCTACTGTGCCTACGCCGACGACGCGGTGCGCCTCGCCACGGCACACGGCCACCACGCTCGCCGATTGGACGACGGCTACCCGGAGTGGCGATCCGCCGACCTCCCCGTCGAGCGGGCACCGTCCATCTGAACCAGAGCTTGTGGATTCTCGTCGTCCGTCGCGTGTCAGGAGCCGGCGCGGGTGGTCAGGCCGGGGAGGTCGATGACCGTGATCACCCGGCGACCGGTGGTGAGCAGCCCTTCCGTACGGAGCACACCGAGCCCGCGGGCCACCGATTCGCGGGAGACGCCACACATCCCGGCGAGTTCGTCCTGCGTGACCACGACGATCTCGACCCCCTGGTCCGTCTCGCGACCGTGATCGCGAGCGAGGTCGAGAAGCACGCGAGCGAGTCGCGCCGTCGCCTCCAGGCTTCCGAACTCGGCCTGACGGCGGCTCGCATCGCGGAGTCGTCCTGCGATCACGTCGAGGAGGTGGAACGAGGCGTCGGCGTGGGCGGCGAGCAACCCACGGAAGTCGTCGACGCCGAGCACGAACCCGGTGGCCGGCTCGATGGCGACGACCGATGCCGAGCGAGACCCGCCGTCGATGGCGGCCAACTCGCCCAGCACATCCCCGGCCACACGCAGACCGAGCACTGTCTCGACACCATCGAGCGAGGTGGTCAGCGCCTTCACGACGCCCTCCTCGAGCACGATCACCTGGTCTGCGGGCTCACCTTCGTGGAAGATCGCGGTGCCGCGGGGCCAACTCCGGCGAACGCTCGCCCGGCGGAACTCGTCTCGCGTCGACTCGGCGAGCCGGTCGAAGTACGGGTCCGCCATCCGCTCATGATCGCGCGGCGGGGCGTCGTGCTCCGTAGGTGAGGTTGAACGGGTCGTGCTCCATGCCGTGTACCTCGAGGTCCTCGAACCCCGCCTCGCGCAGCATCTCGCAGGCGACGCGCTCGCCCCACGCCGTGCCGAGGCCCGCACCGTCGAGGGCGAGGGACACCTGCATGCAGTGCAGGACGCTCACCGCGTACACGGTGGGCGCGATCGGGTTCGCGAGGTCCTTTTCCAGATCGCTCGACGCGTTGACGTCCACCATGAAGAAGATGCCTCCCGGCTCGAGCGCGTCGTGTGCCGCCTTCAACACCCCGGCGGGGTCGGCCTGGTCGTGGATCGCATCGAACGCCGTGATCACCCCGAACGACCCGTCCGCAGGGAGGTCGCGAACATCGCGGATCTCGAAGTGGACGTTCTGGAGGCCCCGATCCGCGGCCTCGTGACGGGCCAGTTCGATCGCGTCCTCGGCGAAGTCGTAGCCCACGAACTGCGAGTTCGGGAAGCGAGCTGCCATCAGATTGAGACAGTGCCCCGTCCCACACCCGAGGTCGGCGAGGCGCGTCCCTCGCTCGAGTGCTTGGACGGTGCCATCGACGAGAGGCAGGTAGGCATCGAGGAGGAGTTGGTCGTACTTCCGCCGCCCGACATCGTCCATGACCTCTGTGAAGTGGGGTCGGTACTCGGCGTACGGGACCCCGCCGCCGGTCTCGAAGGTCTTGGTGACCGCCTCGATGTGGTGGGCGAGGTGGACCATCATCGGCGCCGTCGCCGCCTGGTTCATCGCCGTGTTGCCCGTGAGCACCGCCGCGTACTCCGGAGGCAGGGTGTAGGTGCCGTCGCTGGGGTCGTAGCTCACGATGCCTGCCGTGGTGACCGACCCGAGCCACTCCCGGACATGACGCTCCGACATCCCGGCCCGGTCAGCCAGCGCCTGACTCGTGGCGGTCCCCTGAGCTGCGGCCTCGAAGAGGCCCGTCTCGTATCCGAGCGCGATCATCAACGTCACGGCCGAGCCTCGGAACGCACCACCGATGTTCTGCAGCGCTGCGCCGATCGCATCGGGATCTGGGGCGCTCGTGGCAGGTTCGTGTGTCGCAGTCATGACCGACAGCATGGGCGATCGGAGTGCCCGCGTCCATGTCGGATGACACAGAGCGGGCGTGGCAGCCGACCAGCGTGAACGAGTCCGACGGCGGCTCCGAGCCCATCGTCAGGCGCGGGCCGCCACTTCGCCGGACCGCACCGCGGCGGAGCGTTCGGCGCCGCGGTCGATCTCCTTCAGCAGGTCGCGAACATAGGACTGGAAGTCGACCTGCATGCGGTGCCGCGGGCTGTCGTAGAAGTGGCCGAGGTGATCCTTTTCGTCCTCGACCGTGACTCGACCCATCTCGGTGCGGTCGGGGAACACGTACTCACCCGTGACCGCGGCGGCGACGAGCTTCGACTGCTGTTCGGCCAGGTTCACGAGCGTGGGAAGGGGTTGGGCGAGGCCGAGGAAGAACAGATTCTCGTAGCCGGGCTTCACCATCCGCTTGAAGAGGGGGAAGGTGTTGTCGTCGGCCGGGGTGAGGTCGACCTGTTGCAGGAACGGGAAGGTCACGTTGTAGCCGGTGGCCCACACGATGGCGTCCACCTGCTCGCGGGAGCCGTCCGCGAAGAGCACCCCATCACCGTCGAGGCAGTCGATCGCCCCCTTCGGCGTGATGTCGCCGCACCCGACCCGCGTGAGGAACTCGCCCGACACGGACGGGTGCCCGTCGAGCGGACGGTGATCGGGCTCGGGCAGGCCGTAGTCCTCCATCTTCCCGATGGTCCGCTTGATCTTGGCCCGGGCGAGGGCCCGGCCGACCTTCGAGGGCATCCACGCGGGCAGCGCGGCCTTGTCCGCTGGCTTTCCGTCGATGTACTTCGGCAGCACCCACACACCGCGTCGCATCGAGATGAAGAGCTGCGATGCGATCGGGCTCTGGGAGAGCTCGGAGGAGATGTCCATCGCCGAGTTCCCGGCGCCGACCACCATCACCGACCTGCCACGGAAGTCGTAGGGGTCGAACGGGTCGCGGTAGTGGTGCGAGTGCACCTCGTACCCGTCGAAGGTCCCCGGGTACTCGGGCATGCGGGCGTCCCAGTGGTGGCCGTTGGCGACGACGAGGTTGTCGTACTCGCGGGTGTCACCGGTCGACAGCGAGACCGACCAGCGCCCGTCGTCGAGCTGTTCGCAGTTGGAGACGGCCGTGTTGAACGTGATCGTCTCGCGGACCCCGAACGTGTCGACGTACTGGTGGAAGTACTCGAGGATCTGGCTGTGGTGGGGGAAGTCGGGCCAGTCCTTCGGCACCGGCAGGTCCTCGAACGCGAGCCGCCACTTGGAGGTGTCGATGTGCAGGCTCTGGTAGCAGGACGACATCCCGTTCGGGTTCCCGAAGTACCAGTTCCCGCCGATGTCGTCCGACATCTCGAAGCAGTCATAGGGCAGCCCGGCGTCCTTCAGCCGCTTGGCCATGGTGAAGCCGGAGCAGCCGGCGCCGATGATGCAGGTGGTTGGTGTGTCGGACACGATCCGATCTCCTCCAGAGCGAGCGAGTGCGCAGTGTCCCCACTCCCCCGCTGCGAGTCAAATCGCGCTGTGGACGGCCCCTCTCATCGAAGGAGCAATCCGTTTCCCGGCGAAGCCGCCGCCGAAGCCATCCTGAAGCTGTGGCAGCTTCAGGCGGCGGCGGGTTGTCGGTCCCGCTCGTAGAGGTGACGCAATGTGGGATCGCGATCCGGGGTGCGCCAGGTGACGAGGTGCATGTCGTACCACTCACCGGTTCCGCATCTCCATGTACGGAGCGGTGGACACAACCGCTCCGGTTTCAGCTTTCCGGTGGGCTTCGCGCCCGACCCTGACATCGGCTGGCCGTCGGCATCGGTGAAGCGGAGATCGCCGGCGACGTCGGCGTTCCCTTCGATTCCGAGCTCGCCTTTGTGGTGCAACCGGTGATGGTACGGGCACAGGGTCACGAGATTCCATGTTTCGGTGACGCCGTGCTCCAACCAGTGCACGATGTGATGGATCTCCAACCACCGGGCCTGGCGGCACCCCGGCACGCGACAGCAGCCGCCATCACGCAGCTGCACGACGCGACGAGTCCGCTCCGGCACGATCCGCTCGCCCCGACCGACATTGATCGGGATCGCGTTGTTCGTGAACACCGGATCCCATGCCCCGTCGCAAGTGAGGTAGTTGGCAATCGACTCGGGGATCGGAACGTTCGCTGCATCGACCGCCCCGCCGTGCACGTCGAGATGGAAGTGCAGCTTGAAGCGATCTCGCCGCGCCGGCGATTCGACCGTGTCGAGTGACCGCTGCGCAACCTCCTGGAGAGCCTGCACCCAGGTGACGTCGGCCTGCCCACCCTGGAACAACGCGTCGCGTGCTTCGGCCACGGCCTTCTCGATGATCTCGCCGGTCAACTGATCGGTGAGCAGGTGCAGAAAGAAGCGACCGTGATCGTCGTAGCCGAACGAACACCGCTCGTGCTCCACAACCGGATCCGGATCGGGCCGTGCGTCGTCGGCGGAGGCATCCCCCGTCTCGTCGGGCTTCGGATGGTCACCGAACTGGTCGAAGTGGGTCGCCTTCAACAACCGCCGGATCTGGGCGACCGTCATGTGCTCGGCCAGCCCGGCCGCCTGCTCGTCGGCCCACCACGGAGCCAACTTGGCGATCTCCGCCACCTGCGCCAACGAGAGCCGCCCTTCCTCCAGCCAGGAGATCGACACCGGTAGTTCTGCGGCTCGACGGGCGATGACCGTGACCTGCTTGGCGACATGAGTCGACACGCCCATCCGCCAACACAGCCAATGCTCGAGCGAACGAATCCCCACCCCACGCCACAACCCAGGCTCGGCCAGACACCTCGCTGCGATGTCCACCATCCGGCCGTACAGCACGTTGAGACCACCCGCGATCTCGTTCACCTCGTCGTCGAGCTCCGCCGACGCCAGGTCCCGCTCGGTCGGACCCATCGCGGTGGTGCTGCCCGGCAACTCCATACGCCCATCATGACCAAGGGGTGTGACAAGGTTCTCGGTCCGAATCGGCGGGGTGGTCGTCGATAACTTGAGCCGGGTTCGCCGAACGAGGAGTTGCGCATGATCCCACTGGACGAGACCTTCGACGGGACCTTCCCGTTCCCGCCCAACACCTTCGACGGGCATGGGTTCGTGCAGCACTACGTCGACGAGGGCCCGCGGGGCGGCGAAGTCGTCGTGTGCCTCCACGGCGAGCCGACCTGGGCGTACCTGTACCGCAACATCATCCCCCGCCTGTCCGACCGCTACCGCGTGATCGTCCCCGACCACATGGGCTTCGGGAAGTCGGAGACACCGCAGGATCGCGAGTACACGCTGCAGAGCCACACCGAGAACCTGGCCGCACTGCTCGACCATCTCGACGTGTCCGACATCACCTTCTTCGGGCAGGACTGGGGTGGCCCGATCGCCACGGCCTACACGGTGCGACACCCCGATCGCGTGAAGCGCATCTTCTTCGCCAACACCCTCGCCGGATACGGACAGGTGACCGACCCCGCTGTGCCGCAGATGAACGACTCTCGCTGGTTCCGCTGGATCGGCGAGGGAATGGACACCGGGCGTACAGAAGCAGTTCTGCGCAACGCGGGCTCGACGGTCCTGTCGGTGATGAAGATCATCGGGTTCCAGAACAGCGCCGGCGTCGACGACACGTGGATCCGCGCCTACTCCGAACAGTTCCCCACATGGGAGTCGGCGATCGGTGCGTACGAGTTCCCGATCGACGCCTACACGGGCCGCATCGTCGAGTACGTCCTCGCCGGACTCGACGGTGTCCCGGCGCTCGCGTCGAAGCCGGCGATGCTCGTCGAAGGCATGGAGGACAAGGCCATTCCGCCGACCCGCGCCATTGCCGACTTCCGGTCGATCTGGCCCGGAGCGCCCGTCGTCGAGCTGCCGGGCGTCGGCCACTTCTGCCAGGAGGATGCACCTGATGTCCTCGCCACGGCCCTCGACGCGTTCATCCAGTCGAACCCCTGAAGCTCAGCGGAACGGCGGCGGCTCGTCCCGTTCCGGATAGCCGCCGGGAGGGAGCGCCGACATCGGGCCCTGCACGGTCAGGCCGCCGTCGACGTGGAGGAGTTCCCCGGTGATGAACCGGGCGGCCGGCGAGACGAGAAACACCACGGCGTGGGCGATGTCGGTGACGTGCCCTTGGTGCGGTAGTGGCTGCTCCACGTAGCCGGCACCGACCTCGGCCTCGTAGGTGTTGTCCCATGCGTCGGTTCGGAACTGCCCGGGCGCCACGCAGTTCACCCGCACCTTGGGGCCCCACTCGTAGGCGATCGTCCTGCTCAACTCGACGACTCCGGCCCGTGCCGATGCGCTGTGGGCGATGCCGGGGATGCCCCGCCCCACCGTGGCCACGATCTGGCAGATCGATCCACCTGCCGCGTCGAGCATCCGGTTGCCGAACGCCTGGGTCATGTTCCACGTGCCGTGGAGGTTCAGGTCGATCACCGACCGCCAACCGTTGGGGCTGAAGTCACGGGCCTTCTGAGGGAACTGGCCGCCTGCGTTGTTCACCAAGATGTCGACGTCACCGTGGTGGTCCGCCAGCGCGGCGACGGACTCCACGTCGCGGATGTCCACGAGATCGACCCCGACCGGACGACCGGTGAAGGCCTCGATCTCCTCCGCAGCCGCGTCGAGCGGCTCGCGCCGCCGTGCCGCCACGACGACGTCGGCCCCTACCCGGGCCAACCCCGATGCAACCGCCTTGCCGATTCCGGTTCCGCCACCGGTGACGAGCGCCTTCCTGCCGGCGAGCAGGTCGGGAGCGAAGGCGACGAGTTCGTCCATGGCCGACGATCTTGCTCATGACCGGGCCGACGGGACGAACCGGCCCGACACCATGAGAGTCGGCCCGCGACGAAGCGCGAGACTCGCGCTGTGGGAACCACGTCGCGTACCCCGTTGTTGTTCGACCGTTGGTCCGACAGCTACGACCGACCAGGTCTGCAACTCCTCACCTACCGGCCGCTGCACGACGCCGTCCTGGGCCGTCTGCGCCACCTGCACCCATCGCTCGTCCTCGACCTCGGGTGTGGAACGGGCCAGTTGACCGGGCGTCTGATCCGCCGCTTCCCGAACGCCGACGTGCTGGGAGTCGACTTCTCCGACGGGATGCTCGTCGAAGCCGGTAGCCGGATCGACGCTGCGCTCGTCCGGGCCGACGCCCACCATCTCCCGCTCGCGCCCGGCACCGTCGATCTCGTCGTCTGCACCGAGTCGTTCCACTGGTACCGCGACCAGCAGTTCGTCCTCGGCGGTCTGGCCCGACTCCTTCGCCCGGGCGGCAGGCTGCTCATCGGATCGATCGCAACCGTCACCGATCTCGGTGACCGGATCACGAGAGCGGTCAGTTCCGCGACAGGCACCGAGATACGTGCCCTCCCGCCGAGGGCACTGGCTCACCTGCTCACCGACGTCGGCTTCGAGGTCACCCACCAGCGCCGGATCCCGCGCGTCGGTCTCGCTGCCTGGCCGGTCCTCACCGAGGCCCGCCGCCGCTGAGCACTCGTGCCCACCAGGGGACCGCTCGATGCGCTACCCCCTTCCCCGATCAGGGCGTGGTGTGGACGATGTCCGTCGTGATCTTCAGCGGGTTCCGGATCGACTCTCCGATCGGCGTGCTCAGATCGGCCTCGCGCACGACCTGTTCGACGCGCTCCGGGTCGACACCGGGAGCCGACACGGTCACCGTGAGATTCATCTCGAGCGGTTCGGGGTGGTAGCCGTCGACACCGAGTAGACCGCGCCCGTCCGACCTGCTCTCCGCGACGACTTCGACGGCCTCGAGCTCGATTCCCGCCTGCGCCGCGCGCATCGCGACCGTCGTGGCGGTACAGCTCACGAGGGCGGCCCGCATCACCCAGCCCGGCGTGGGGCCCGATGCATCACCACCGACGGCCTTCATCATCGCGGTCCGGATCGACCACCCGTCCGGCCCTGTGACCTCACACGTGAGATCCGGCCCCAAGACTGCCGTGGCAGGAGCGTCGGCGGCGGTGGCCCGATGGGGTTGATCGGCGTAGAAGCCCTCGAGGGATTCAAGTCGTTCCGCGATGTGGTCGGCCATGACGCCGACGGTAGTTCGGCCGATCGAGGCCCTCGTCACCGCTCACCGGAGACCGGCCGACAATGGTCAGGTGGTCGAGCCGCACGACTTCGCGGTGCGGTTCAGACCTCGGTGCTCATCGGCAGGGACGGGTCGGCGGCCACTCCTGGAGGCTGCCGTCGCAGACCCGCACCGACGGGTGGCCGACTCGCTCCAGGTCGAAGGCGACGACCGTCGCCGAGATGTGGGCGGAAGGATCGCGCAGCCGGAAGTTGATCACCATCTGCAGGGCGACCAGGTCGCCCATCGACTCGTGGTCGGCGATGGACTCGACATCACCGTGTCGACGTCTCGCAACTCTGCGTCGTCGGCGTAGATGCGACCCACCCGACGCGCGCGCCAGGGAATCCGTCCTGCCCGTCGGAACGGCGGGCCGATCACCCGGGTCAGGGGGTCTGCCGCAGGCGTGCGGTCATGTCGTCGGCGATCGCCGACACGCGGGGCTCGCTCATGATCGAACGCTCCCCCCGGTGGCGTCCCTCCACCGGGACCACCTCGAGTCTCGGCTCGAGCTTTCGCCACGGGATCTCGGTGCGGTCCCGGGCCGTGTCGGACGCGGCGTAGAGCACCAGCGGGACTCCGCTCGCCACGGGCTCGTGGCCGAGTGCCGCAGTGGGGACAGCGCCGCCGAATGCACGCTCGGCCGGCGCAGCGGGGACCGGTTTCCCCTGCAGCCCGAGGCCGGTCCGGCGGAGCCTGTCGCGGTACCGGCGCAGCCGACGGCCACCCATCTCGGTGAACTCGCCGTACGCCTCCCCGAAAGAACCGTTCCGGAACATCGAGCGGTACTTCATCCACCGGTTGGCCCACAGGCGCTCGTGCTGGCCGGGGAAGAACGTATCGACGAGAGCAGCGCACTCCACGGCGACACCCTCCTGGACCAGCCGCCGACCCAGTTCCTGGGCGACGACCCCGCCGATCGACCATCCGATCACCGCGGCGCGACGTCCTGCGGCCGGGGTGGTGAGGTCGGCCAGCACTGCGTCGACGAGCGGGGCGACCCGGTGGAGCGAGGACTCGTCGACCTTGAGCGGGTCGACGACGGCGACGGCGAGGACCGTGACGTCGTCCGGGAAGGCGTCGGCCAGCGCGCGGTATCCGGCGACGTCATCCCAGGCCGGCGTCTGGATCACCAGCGGACCGTCCGGCGACCCCTCGCGCATCGTCACCACCGCCGCCTCGGGCGGCTGGGCCGCGTCGAGGGTGACACCGAGTTCACGGGCCATCGCCCGCGGCGAACCCGACCGGAGCAGCAGGCCGATCGGCACCTCTCGGCCGACCAGTTCGCCGAGGGCGGTGGCGATCTCGGCGGCGGCGAGCGAGTCACCTCCGGAGGCGAAGAACTCACTGTCGGCCCCCAGGCCCTGGTCGCCGAGCGCCCGACGCCAGATGGCGACGAGGGAGTCGGTGTGGGCGTCGAGCCCCTCGTCGGCGGTCGGGAGCGGAAGTTCGGCTGCCGCAGCGCGATCGAGCTTGCCGTGGACGGTGCGGGGGAGCGAGTCGACGAGCGTGACGACGCGGGGGCCGGCGGTGCCGTGACGCGCCGCCATGTGTCGCCGGATGTCGACGGTGGCGACCCGTGTGGCATCGGCGACGACGTGGGCGACCAAGGTGTCCCGGTGCTCGACCTGACGGGCGACGACGACGGCGTCGACCACCCCGTCGATCGCCAGGATCTCCGCCTCCAGCTCCTCCGGCTCGATGCGCACACCGCCCACGTTGAGCTGGTCGTCGATGCGCCCGAGGAAGACGAGGACGTCACCGTCGGTGCGGACCAGATCGCCCGTGCGGTACCAACGCGAACCGTCGCGGAGGGCGAACGCACTGTCGTCGCGTCCCGACAGGTAGCCGGCGGCCACCCCGGGACCGGCGATCCACAGCTCGCCGGTCGCGCCGCGGGCCATCGGCCGTCCGTCACGGTCAGCGACACGGAGACGACCACCAGGGAGCGGACCGCCGATCGGAACTGGATCCTCGCCGGGGCGGCATTGGTGGACCGAGGCCCACACGGTGGCCTCGGTCGGTCCGTACTCGTTGTACAGCGCCACGTCCGGGAGCAGTCGGTGGTGATCATCGACGAGAGCGGCGGGGCAGCTCTCACCGGCGACGATTGCCACGCGCAGCGAGTCGAGCCGGCCGGCGTGGCGCTCGAGCAGCGCCCTGTACAGAGTCGGCACCATCAGCAGGTGGGTCGCCGCGCCGCTGTCGACGAGGGCCGCCAGGCGGTCGATGTCGTGGACGTCGTCATCACCGGCGAGGAGGATCGACCCGCCCGTCGCGAGAGGCCAGTAGAGGCCGACCATCGAGCTGTCGAAGCCGATGCTCGACGTCAGCAGGAATCGGGCCGGTGGCTCGCGTCCGTACACCTGCGGCCGGGCCGCGGTGGAGGCGGCGAGGTTGGCGTGGGTCACGACGACACCGGCCGGGACGCCCGTGGAACCGGATGTGAAGACGACGTATGCGGGATCCTCGAGCGCGATCTGTGGGAGCTCCTCGACGTCCGCGGCGCCGGCCTCGACGGTTGCGAGCCGGGGCACCGTGCACCACGACGACACGTCGTGGTCGGCCACCACGAGGTCGAGTGCGGCGGCCCCCACGATCCGCTCGCGGCGGGCCGACGGCACCGTCGGGTCCAACGGGACGTATGCCGCCCCAGCCATCCAGACACCCACGATCGACGGGAGCAACTCGGCGGTGCGGTGCACGGCCACGCCCACCCGGGCGGCCCCCGGCGCGGCCGAACGGATGCCGGCGGCGATCGCCGAGGCGCGGGCGACGAGTTCGCCGTAGCGGACGTCGCCGTCGACGGCGCGCACTGCGATGGCCCCGGGGGTGGCGCGGGCGTGCCCGAGGATCCGCTCGAGCACCGACGGTGCCTCGTCGAGCGGAGGACCGACGAGATCGAGTTCGGCGCCCGACGGACGGAGCTCGTCGACGCGGTGGTGGGGCCGGCGGCAGCAGGCGGTGAGGGCGCGGCCGAAGGCGTCGAGAACCTCCGCGGCGCGTTTCCTGCCGACCGTGGCGCCGCGATACTCGGCACCGAGGGAGATCTGTTCGCCACGTTCCTGCACGAACAGCGTGAGGTCGCCGATGGAGACTCCGGACGCGAGGATCTCGTGTTCGGTGGGGGCACCGCCGAACGACGTCGGGGCCAGCTGCTCGTAGGCCAGCATCAGCGAGATGTCCGGGATCGCCTGTCCCTCGGCACGGGCGTCGGCGACCATGCGCGCGTACGGGTAGGCGCGGTGCGGAAGGGCGGCGGCAACCAGGCGTCCTGCGTCCATCACGACGTCGTGGATGTTCGCCGCCGGGTCGACCTCGATCCCGAACGGCAGTGTGTTGAGGAAGTACCCGATCGCCGGCGCGATGTCGAGGTGGTCCTTGCGCGAGGCGGTGACCCCGAGGTCGACGCGGCCGGTTCGGCTGTGGATCGAGGACGACTTCCGCTACATCGGCCACGGT
>CBFCWZ010000025.1:0-19769 GCA_965601935.1 uncultured Ilumatobacteraceae bacterium | reverse complement strand
CTCAGCACCGACGCCATGGCACAGGTGTTGGTCACCGCCGAGAACGCCAGGCCGGCACCGACGAAGGCCGCCAACCACTTGGTCTGCGGCACCACCATGCTGGCGGCCACGCCGGCGAGGGCCATCGAACCGGCGACCAGGCGCACCTGGCGGTCCATCGCCCACTTGGTGGTGTCGCCCTTGACGACGTCGCCACCGGCCATCTGCCAGCCGGCGATGCCGCCTTCGAGGATGTGGAGCGTGTCCTTGCCCGCAGCGGTGAGGTGCTCGTGGGCCTTGGAGGCACGACCACCGGACTGGCAGACGAGAACGACGGGGTGTTCCACGTCGGCCAGGTCGGCCACGTGCTCGCCGAGGGTGTCGAGCGGAACGTTGTAGGAGCCGGGGATGTGAACGGTCTCGAACTCGGCGCCGGTCCGCACGTCGAGGATCCGCAGGTTCGGGTCCTCATGGCGCAGTTGGCGCAGGTCGGCGGCGTCGATCACGTCGGCGTTCGGGATGTCGAGGGCAGTCATTGGTGTGTTCTCCGTTGGTGAGGTGAGATGGGTGGGAAGGGTTGAGAATCAGTGCGAGGTGAGCTCGCGGTCAGCCGTGTCGGGTTGATCCGAGGGGCTCAGGTCGATCGGGCCCTCGTCGATACCAAGGCTGCGCTGGTCGACGGGAGGGCCGATCTGGTCGTCGGTGATGGCGGCGACGGCGTCGTAGGTCGAGGCGTGGACTCGATCGCCCAGCTCGTCCCAGATACCGGCTCGATGCAGGACGTCGCGGACGGGGCCCTTCACGCCGCTGACGTGAAGCGGGACATCCATGTCGTCGAGGTCGGCGATGACCTCGACGAGCATGTCCGCGCCTGTGGCGTCGACGTCGTTGATGCCCGAGGCGTCGAGCACCAGGGCACGGGGCTCGGCGTCGAGTTCGCCTGCTGCGCCGATCAGCAGCTTCTTCACCGGAGCGGCGTTGACGAACGACAGGGCGGCATCGACCCGCACGACGGTGACTCCGTCGATGGTGTGCGCCTCGGGGAAACGCTCGACGTTGCGGTAGCTCGTCGTCCCGTCGACGTGGCCGAGCACGGCGGTGTGCGGCATCGACATGCGGGCGAACACGACGAGCATCGAGGCGACGACGGCGACGAGGATTCCGATCTCGATGCCGAGGGCGAGGGTGGCGAAGAAGGCGACACCGAGTCCGATCAGGTCGCTCTTCTTGACCTTGGCGATGTGGCGCATCTCCTTCACGTCGATGAGCCCGATGACCGCCATGACGATGATGGCGCCCAGTGCAGCCTGCGGCAGCGAGTAGAGCAGCGGCGTCAGGAAGGCGATGGTGGCGAGCACGATGCCGGCGGTGATGATCGATGCGAGCTGGGTTCGGGCCCCCGCGGTGTCGTTGACCGCGGTGCGGGAGAAGCCACCGGTGACGGGGTAGCCGCCGAAGAGGCCGGAGGCGACGTTGGCGGCGCCGAGGCCGACGAGCTCGCGATTCGCCTCCACCTCGTATCGATGGCGGCGGGCGTAGACCTTGGCGACGGCGATCGACTCCATGAAGCCGACGAGGGTGATCACGAAGGCGGTGACGATCAGGTCGCCCACCAGCGAGCCACCGAAGTCGGGCAGGCCGAATGCGGGCAGTGAGTCGGGGATGTCGCCCACGACCTTCACGCCCTCGTCCTCGAGGCCGAGGAGCTCGACGGCGAGGATCGAACCGATCACCACGACGAGCGCACCGGGGATCCGGGGAACGAACTTCTTCATCAGGAAGAGGGCGAGCAGTGCCCCGGCTCCGACCCCGACCGTCCACCAGTTGGTCCCGTCCAGGTTGGCGATGAACTCCTCGACCGTCTCGTAGAAGTGGTCCTTGCGCTCGACGGAGATCCCGAAGAGGTGCTTGGCCTGGGAGAACCCGATGATGATCGCCGCGGCGGCGGTGAACCCGACCAGCACCGAGTGGGACAGGAAGTTCACCAGGTAGCCGAGGCGGCCGGCACCGAGAACGATGTGCACCACACCGACCATCAGGGCGAGGAGGGCGGCGGCACCGAGGTACCCGGCCGTGCCCTCCTCCACCAGCGGAGCCAGTGCCGACGCGGTGAGGAGCGACACGATGGCCACCGGGCCCACCGCCAATTGGCGGGACGTACCGAACAGCGCGTAGATGAGCACCGGGATGGTGGCGGCGTAGAGGCCGATCTCCGGCGGCAGGCCGGCCAACAAGGCGTAGGCCATGGCCTGCGGCACGAGCATCGCGCCGACGGTGACACCGGCAGCGAGGTCGGATCGGAAGTTCTTCCGCTCGTAGTTCGGTGCCCACGTCAGGATCGGCAGGAGGGATCGGGCGAATGACATATGAACGAATATACGTACATTTACCTCCCACTGCAACCCCTACCCCTAGGGGTACCTAGATTGACTCGCTACCAGGGGGAACGTGTCTCGGACACCGTCACGAACGAGCGGCAGTCGGTCGCAGACCAGAGCGCAGCCCGGTCGACCAGTCACTCACGAAGCGATAACGATCGCCTCGGATGATGGTGGTGCGCCACTCGACCGGCGTGCCGTCTCGGCGGCCCAGTCGTTCGAGGTAGAACGCCGCATCCGCATCACCGAGGTCGAGCAGTCGGCGATCGGCCAACTCGGGTACGAGCGGGGTCAGTCGCTCCCACCCCTCGTTCGGAACGGGCGCGCCGACCCTCCCCAGCTCCGCATAGAGAGCGGTACGCGACCAGTCCACGTCGAGCAGCGGGGCGGCGACCGCGTGCGGCAACCAGGCCCGGTCGACTGCCAGCGGCTCGCCGCCGGCCCGGCGCAGTCGGGAGATGTGGACCAACTCGACGTCGGCATCGAGGCCGAGTTCGTCGGCGGCGGCGACGTCGGTGACGATCCCGATCTCCAGCAGATCGCTGGTCTGTTCGACACCCGTGGACTCGACGGACTGGAAGAGGCTGTAGAGGGTGCCGAGCGACTGTTCGATCACCGACTTGTTGACGACCGTGCCCCTCCCCCGCTCCCGGGTGAGGAGGCCGGACCGGTTGAGGTGGCGCACCGCCTCACGCACGGTGTGCCGGCTGACCTCGTAGCTCTCGGTGAGCTCGAGATCGGTCGGGAACACGCCATCGGCGAAGTCACCGGCGTCGAGGCGTCGGCGCAGGTCCTGTTCGAGCTGGGCCCAGAGCGGCATCGGATTCGAGCGGTCGAGGGGTTGAGCGGGCATGTCGTACCTCCCTGAATCATGCCAGAGCCGAACACCCGACATGCCGACATCTGCACGTCCGTACTTCCGACATCGTGACAGGCACATCGACCTTCCTGTTGACTGCAAGCATGCTCATCGGAGAACTTGCCGAACGGACCGGCACCACGACGAAGACGATCCGCTACTACGAGTCGATCGATGTCCTTCCCGAGCCGGAACGCACGGCATCGGGCTACCGGGACTACGACCGGTCCGCCGTCGAGCGGCTCCGGTTCGTACGCGAGGCACAGTCGAGCGGCCTCACCCTCACCGAGATCCAGTCGATCCTCGAACTGAAAGACGCCGGGGCCACGAGCTGCCAGCACACCCAGGCCCTACTCGCCCAGCGGCTCACCGCCCTCGACGTCCAGATCGCCGCCCTCCAGAAGGCCCGCGACGAACTGGCCGCCATGGCCGAGCGAGCCGACCAGCTCGACCCCGCCGAGTGCACCGACCCCAACCGCTGTCAGGTGATCTCCGCCGGCCTCGACCACGCCGATGTGACGCCCGCGACTTGACCTTCCAGCCGACTGGAACCCGTATCGTGACAACGTGACCGACACCGACCTCTCGCGCTCCGATCTCGCCGTGGAGGGAATGACCTGCGCGGCATGCGCGAATCGGATCCAGCGCGGGCTCAACAAGCTCGACGGGGTCGACGAGGCCCGCGTCAACTTCGCCAGCGGGCGCGCCACCGTGTTCCACGACGAGTCGATCAGTGACGACGAGTTCCGCGCCACGATCGAGACGCTCGGCTACGAGGCACCCGTCGAGTCCGATCACGACGAAGCCGAGAGGGCTCGCGAACGGGAGCTCCGCAACCGGCTCCTCTTCGCCACGGTTCTCGGTCTTCCGGTCGTGATCATCTCGATGTTCCACTCGCTCCATTTCTCCGGCTGGGAGTGGGTCGTCGCGGCGCTCGCCACACCCGTCGTGTTCTGGAGCGGCTGGCCATTCCACCACGCCGCGTGGATGAACATCCGCCACGGGTCCACCACGATGGACACGCTCGTGTCGATGGGCACCCTGTCGGCGTGGGCCTGGTCCACGGTCGTGCTCCTCTTCGACATCGAGGGTGGCCACGTCTACTACGAGACCTCGGTCGTCATCATCGCCCTGATCATGCTCGGCAAGTGGTTCGAGACCCGGGCCAAGCGCCGTTCCGGCGACGCCATCCGTGCCCTGGCCGACCTCGGTGCGAGCACGGTGACGCTCGAGAACGGCACCGAACTCCCGATCGAGATGCTGCAGGTGGGCGACCGCTTTCTCGTGCGCCCCGGCGACAAGGTGGGTACCGACGGGGTCGTCGCCTCCGGTGCCTCCGCCGTCGACGCGTCGATGGTCACCGGCGAACCCGTCCCGGTCGAGGTGGGCGAGGGCGACGAGGTGATCGGCGCCACCGTCAACGGCAACGGCAGCCTCCTCGTCGAGGCCACCCGGGTCGGGAGCGACACGGTCCTCTCCCAGATCATCCGGCTCGTCGACGAAGCCCAGGGTGGCCACGCCGACGTCCAGCGGCTCGCCGACCGCGTGTCCCGATGGTTCGTCCCGCTGGCCATCACGACCGCCTTCGTCACCCTGGCCGCCTGGTTCCTCACCGGCCATGACGCCGACGAAGCCTTCACCGCGGCCGTGGCCGTGCTGATCATCGCCTGCCCCTGCGCCTTGGGCCTGGCCACGCCGATGGCCATCCTCGTCGGCACGGGCCGAGGGGCCCAACTCGGCGTGATCATCAAGGGCGGCGAGGTGCTCGAGGACACCCGCACGATCGACGCGATCGTCCTCGACAAGACCGGCACCGTCACCACCGGCCAGATGAGCGTCGTCGGCGTCGGTGCCCCCGGCGGCGTCGACACCGACAGGGTCGCCCGTCTCGCGGCGACGCTCGAGAGCCACTCGGAACATCCGATCGCGCAGGCCATCGCCGCCTCTGAAACCGACCACGGTGCGGTCGCCGAGTTCGAGAACCTCCCCGGCCAGGGCGTCACCGGCGTCATCGACGGCCACGCCGTACGGGTGGGGCGACAGGCTCTCTTCGACGAGATCCCCACACGAGTCCTCCGGCTCGTCGACGAGGCAGAGTCGCGCGGCCACACCGCAGTCCTGGCCGGGCGTGGACCGGTCGCCGAGATCGTCATCGCCGTCGCCGACACCGTGAAGCCCACCTCCGCCGAGGCGATCGCTGCGTTCCACCAGCAGGGCCTCGAGGTCACGCTCCTGACGGGCGACAACCAGCGCACCGCGGAGACCGTCGGCGCCGCGGTGGGTGTCGACCACGTGATCGCCGAAGTTCTTCCCGGTGAGAAGGTCGACGAGATCGTCCGCCTCCAAGAGGCCGGCCGCCGGGTCGCCATGGTGGGCGACGGGATCAACGACGCCCCCGCTCTCGCCCAGGCCGACTTGGGCATCGCCGTCGGCACGGGCACCGACGTGGCGATGGAGGCGTCCGACCTCACGGTCGTGTCGGGCGACCTGCGTGCGGTTGCCGACGCCATCGCCCTGTCCCGCCGCACGCTGAGCACCATCAAGGGCAACCTGTTCTGGGCCTTCGCCTACAACGCGGCAGCGATCCCCCTCGCCGCGTTCGGCTTCCTCGACCCGATGATCGCCGCCGCCGCGATGGGCTTCTCGTCCGTCTTCGTCGTGACCAACAGCCTCCGTCTCCGCCGGTTCGCCGGCTACCGCCCCTCGACCCCTCGACCCGAAGGACCATCATGACCTCGACCCACGACTTCAGCGTTCCCGGCATCTCCTGCGGCCACTGCAAGGCCGCCATCGAGGAGACCGTCGGCGAGGTCGCCGGAGTGCTGTCCGTCGACGTCGACGTGGACGCCAAGACCGTGGCCGTCTCCTCCGACGATTCCGTCACCGAGGCAGCGCTGGTCACGGCGATCGACGAGGCCGGATACGACGTCGTGTGATGCCCGTCACAACGTGTTGCTTTCCGAACGGGGAACAACAAAATGTGGGAGCGGCGCCGGATATAGGGACCTTTTCCCGTAGGGAAACCGAACAATAGTCACCATCATGGTTCTCACCTTGTGAACGGTTTCACAAGATGAGAAAGGATTCTTGATGAAGAAGCGCTTCACGATTCTCGGCGCCATCTTGATGGTCGTCGGGCTCGGATTCTTCGGCGGGGCGGTCTACTCGTACGGCACCATCCAGGACGGCTACGACTCCCTCCAGTCGTTCAGCGAAGCCCAGAACGTCACGCTCAACTACAACGAGGACGGCCAGCTGATCGACCGTGGCTCCACCGAGGAAGCCGACGCGATCATGCAGCTCCTCACCGAGGACTGGGGCTACCCGGTCGTCGAGTCCGACCTCGACCCGAACAACCCCCTCGTCAACACCGCCAGCGAGTACATGTACCAGATGGCCACCATCGGCTATCACGTGATGCACGACACCATCGAGGTCGAGCTCACCGAGACCGTCGAGTACGAAGGCGAGACCTTCGAGCCCGGCGTCTACGACGTCGAGGTCGACGGCCGCTACTGGACCGACTTCGACCGGATGCACCCGCTCGACGGCCCCGCCCGCTCGGCTGCCTGGACCGGCACCGTGCACGGCCTGTTCGGCGAACTCGGCACCGGCACCGTCACCCACTCGATGCTGCAGATGGGTCTCGGCCTGAGCGTCCTGCTCGCCGGCCTCGGCTTCATCTTCCTGCTGACCGGCGGCGGCATGGTCTGGGCCGTCCGCGGCAAGAAGGAAGAGGGCGCCATCGAGGTCCCCGACACCGTGCCCGAGTCGTTCACGACCGAGAGCACCAGCGACGCCCCGGCACCCGAGAACGCCTGAGCATCGTCTCCCTCTGAACTGACCTGAGCCCCCGGGAGACCGGGGGCTCAGTCGCGTCCGGAGAACGCGTCGTCGCCCGCCGCCTCGGCGCTGGAAGCGTTCGAGGACCGCATCATCGAGTTCGGGTAGAGCTCGGCGAAGGTGGCGAACATCTCCTCGAACGGGAGGTCGTCGAAGCTGCCCCGCTGACGGACGTACTCCATGTGCCGGTTGCCCGCGGTGTCGTACGGATGCATCAGTGCATCGGAGTCGCCGTCGAACTCGAGCGCCTTCACGCCGAAGCGCTCACAGAGTTCGATGTTGAACGCGGTGCTCAGCTTGCGCCACTCGCCATCGAGCAGGAGTTCGGCATAGCCGTGCCAGGCGAACAGGTCGGTCCCCATCGTCTCCATCAGCTTCTCGCTGGTGAGGTGGTTCCGCACGTCGGCGAACCCGAGCCGGGCGGGGATCCCGCGGTTGCGAGCGGCCGCGGTGAGCACGATCGACTTGGGCACACACCAGCCCGAGTCGCGCCCGACGACGGAGCTGGCACGGTACGCCTCCCGCTCCCGGTCGAGCGCGTACGGGTCGTAGCGGAAGCCGTCCCTCACCGCGTAGAAGAGGCGGATCGCCATCTCCCGCCGATCGGTCGCCCCGTCCACCGCGGTTCGGGCGAAGTCGTCCACCTCGGGCGACTCGGAGTCGAGAAACCAGGTCGGCTCCGACCAGGCGGGGTCCACGTCCATGACGTGACGGTAGCGAGAATGCTCCCGCTCCCCGGAGTCGCGTCACTGCCTCAGAACCGGCCACCGTCGACCAGGAACTGTTGCGCAGTGCACGCCGCCCCGTCGTCGGCGGCGAGGAACAGCACCATCTGGGCGAACTCGCGTGGATAGATGCGCCGCTTGATCGCCTGGTCGCGCAGGGTCCCCTCCTCGCCTTCCGGGGACCACCACTTCGTGAGCTGACGCTCGGTGGCCACCCAGCCCGGGAGAACCGTGTTGACCCGCACACCGTCGGGACCGAACGTCCGGGCCATCGTGCGCGTGATCCCCTCGACTCCCGACTTGGCGATCGCGTAGCCCGGGAAGAAGTCCTCCTGCATCATGTAGCTGCTGGAGCCGATGTTGACGATCGAGCCGTTCTGGTCGGCGATCATGCCGGGGGCCACCGCCTGGATGGCGAAGAAGTAGTGCCGCAGGTTCGTGTCGAGGCGGTCGTTCCAGTACTCCTCGGTCATCTCGTCCCATGTGTGCCGGTCGTCGCTCGCGGCGTTGTTCACCAGCACCGTCACTCCCCCGAGGTCGCGGCGGGCCTGCGCGACGGCAGCCTGCAACGCGGGGATGTCGGTGAGGTCGACCTCGTAGAAGCGCGGTGCATGCCGCGGCGACAGGTCCTGGCAGCGGGCCACCGTCTCGGCCGCCCGCGCCGCGTTGATGTCGAGGAAGGCCACCTTCGAGCCCTGCTTCACGAACTCCTCGACCATGCCGGCGCCGATGCCATCGGCGCCGCCGGTGAGCAGCACCGTGCGATCGAGCAGCGACGGATAGGAGGCGTAGTCGGCATCGGGCGCCGCAGTGGGATCGGTCATGGGAGTTTCCTCACTCGCTGTTCGTCGACCACCAGCCGCGGAGGCGGGTGGCCGAGTCGGGGTTGACGGTTCGGGGTGGAATCTGGCCCTGCAGCATCGCCGCGACCTGCTCGACGCTGCTCGCTGCCTGGGCATCGGCGTTCTCCGGAGTCAGCCCACCGAGGTGGGGCGTCGCGACCACACCCGGGAGTGCGGCGAGGGCCGGGGAGGGCCGTTGATCATCCGACCGGCCGACGTCCATCGCCAGCCCCGCGAGCCTCCCCGATCGCAGCGCGTCCGCGACCGCCGCCTCATCCAGCAGCTCGCCTCGCGACACGTTCACGAGTGACGCACCCGGCTTGAGGAGCGCCAGCTCGGACGCTCCGATCAGATCGGTGGTGGCGGCTCCGCCCGGGGCCAGCGGAAACACCACGTCGGCGGATGCGAGGAGGTCCCGCATCTCGACGAACCGGACCGGCACCCCCGCCGGCTGCGTGACGAAGGGGTCGGCGACGAGAACCTCCATCCCGAGCGCGAGCAGTAGGTCGGCGAGGTGGGATCCGATCCGGCCGTAGCCGATGATCCCGGCGACCTTGCCGCGCATCTGCCGGCCCGAACGTTGCGGGGGGATCAGCCCCGACCGGTAGTCGGCGGTCGAGGCAGCGATCTGGCGCTCCACGTCGAGCATCAGCCCGAGGGCCAACTCCGCGGTCGACGCGACGTACGAATGGTCGGCCCGAGCCACGAGCACCCCTTGGGTGGACGCGGCCTCGACGTCGACCGTGCTGATGTCGACCGCGCAACGCAGAAACGCGATGAGGCGCGGTAGCGACGCGAAGAGTTCCGCCTCCCCCGGCGCGGAACGGTGAGCGACGATGACGTCGCACCCGTCCGAGGCAGCAACGAGTTCCGCGGTCGTCAGGTCCCCACCGGACTCGTTCAACACGACCTCGGCGAGCTCCGCCAGCCCGGGGAGCGCTCGCCCGAAGTAGGCCTCGCGATCCTCGGCATCGTGGGTGAGAAAGACACGCATCGACGCTCAGCCAACCACGAGGAGACGGCGCGGGCACCGGCCGGAGGTCACGAATCCGGGCGGTCCGGAGGGGTGAGTTCGTCGGCGCGATCGAGCAGTTCTCCGAGCGCGTCGAGGTCGACCCCGTCGACGCGGGTGAAGGTGATGTTCGCCGCACCGACCTTGGCCTTTCCGAGCCGGTCCGCGTACTGATGTCCGAGGTAGGCACCGTCGTCGACCGCGTTCACGTAGAGGCTGAAGTGTTTCTTCTGGCGGGCCAGCCCGACGAGGAACCATTCGACGGTCTTCCCCTTGGGACGGGCCTGCACCAGGTCGCCGTAGCCGATGATCGACTGCTCGGTACCTCCCCAGAACACGCCCTCCCAGAGCACGCGGCACCGCCCCGGCATGGCAGCGGCGACCAACGAGTCGAGCCGGATCATCTGGGCCCTGATCGCCTCGTCGTCGATCGATGCGAGGTACTCGTCGGGCGTTCGGTCGACGATCTCCACGACCCAGACCATACGCTCGGACCGATGCGCGACGCGGAGTCGATTCCGCTGCGCGTGGGGCTCCTGGTGGTCGACTCCATCGACGAGCCGCACCGCAGCATCGCGGGCGACTACTTCGATCTGTTCGAGCAGCTGCTCGCTCCCCACGGTGTCGATCTCCGCAGCTACGACGGCCGCTCCTCCGACCTCCCCGGCCACGGCGCGTGCGACGGCTGGATCGTCCCGGGCTCCGGGGAGTCGGTCTACGACGACCTCGACTGGCTGCCGCAACTGACCGAGTGGATCCTCGGAGCCATCGACGCCGAGGTTCCGCTCGTCGGCGTCTGCTTCGGACACCAGCTGATCGCTCAGGCGCTCGGGGCACTGGTGGCCAAGAGCGACGGCGGCTGGAACGTCGGCGCCATCGACTACGACGTGCTCGGTGAGTCACCCGGATCCGCGGAGATGCCCGACTCGTTCCGCATCCTGGCCAGCCATCAGGACCAGGTGCTCGAATTGCCACCCGGAGCAACGCTGCTGGCGAGCGCCCCCAGCTGCCCGATCGCCGCCTACTCGATCGGCGACCACGTGTACTGCGTCCAGGGCCATCCCGAGTTCGTTCCCGAGCAGGTGGCCTCCATCTACACCTCGCGGATCGATCGGCTCGGCCGAGACACCTACGAGGCGGCGATGCGCAGTCTCGACCGATCACTCGACAACGACCTCGTCGGCGCCTGGATCGCCACCGCGATCCGATCCGCGGCCGGGCTGACGATCAACACGGAGTCCACATGAGCAAGATCAAGGTGCACTGGTTCCTGCCCACCGGTGGGGACAGCCGCGACGTACTGCCCGGCCCGAATCGCCCCGGGCAGCGGGCCCCCGACCACGACTACCTCGCTCAGGTGGCGGTCGCCGCGGACCAGCATGGTTTCGACGCCATGCTGACGCCGTGCGGCACCGGCTGCGAGGACGCGTGGATCGCCACCGCGTCGCTGGTCCCGCTCACGAAGCGGATCAAGTTCCTCGTGGCCTTCCGCCCCGGGCTCCTCTCGCCCACGCTGGCCGCACAGATGGCCAGTACCTACCAGCGGATGTCGGGCGGCCGGATGCTGGTGAACATCGTGACCGGCGCCGAGCCGCGCGAGCTGCACCGTTTCGGGGACTGGGCCGACAAGCCCACCCGCTATGCCCGCGTCGGCGAGTTCCTCGGCATCATGCGCAACGCCTGGACCGGTGAGCCGTACGACTTCGAAGGGGACCACTTCCGCGTCGAGGGGGCGACGACGCGCCAGGTCCCCGACCCGGTGCCGGGCATCTACTTCGGTGGTGCCTCCGACGACGCCAAGGACGTCGCCGCCGAGCACGCCGACGTGTACCTGGTGTGGGGCGAGCCCCCGGAGTCGGCCCAGGCCCAGATCGTCGACGTCGCCGCGCGTGCAGCCGAGCTCGGCCGCGAACTGGGCTACGGGATCCGCTTCCACGTGATCGCCCGTCCGACGAGCGAGGAGGCGTGGGCGGCTGCCGACGCACTGCTCGCCGGCATCTCCGACGAGGCCATCGCGGAGGCCCGGAAGGACTTCGAGGCCACCATGTCGGAGGGCCAGAAGCGGATGGCCGAACTGCACGGTTCGAACACCGAGCGGCTGGTCATCCACCCCAACGTGTGGGCCGGGATCGGACTCGTGCGAGGTGGCGCGGGCACGGCGATCGTCGGCTCCTACGACGAGGTCGCAGATCGCCTGCAGGAGTACGCCGACCACGGCTTCTCCGAGTTCATCCTCTCGGGGTATCCGCACCTGGAGGAGGCCCACTGGTTCGGTGAGGGAGTGATGCCGATCCTCCGCGAGCGCGGCCTCCTCGACCCTCTTCCCGAATCCGACGGAGCGGGCGTCTTCTCCTTCCGTTGACCGTGCACGTCGTCGACGCACGGTGCGACCCGAGACTCGCTGGGCGTCCCCCTGCGCCCGTTTCCGTTGCTTGTTCTTCGGTGTGGATCACTGTTCCACCACGAGGAGGAGCCATACCTGACGTCGTCGGATACCGCGCCAAGATCGGGGGATCGCGGTCGTCCTCGCCGCAATCGCAGCTGAGGTGTCCGATACCGCTGCACGGTTTCCGGTGCAGGTTGCGCAGCAAGCTGAAGCGGAAACCTGAAGCGGTGTCTGACACCGTCAGGACGGGAAGGGGCCTGCTTTCGAGAGCATGCTGGGGACGCTGTGGTCGAGGGCGGTCTCCAGCCAGTGGGCGGTGGCGATGAGGGCGTCGAGGTCGAGGCCCGTGTCGTACCCCATCCGGTGGAGCATGTAGACGACGTCCTCTGTGGCGATGTTGCCGGTGGCAGCGGGGGCGAAGGGGCAGCCGCCGATCCCGCCGACACTCGAGTCGAACACACGAACTCCCGCTGCGGCTGCGGCTGCCACGTTGGCGATCCCGGTGTTGCGGGTGTTGTGGAAGTGGCAGCGGACGCGCACGTCATCACGGTCGACGAGCCGGCCCAGCCGCTCCTCCACGTCGGACGGCACGGCCACGCCGATGGTGTCGGCCAGCGCGATCTCGTCGGGAGCGTGTTCGAGCACCATGTCGACCACCTCATCGAGGCGGCTCACCGGCATCTCCCCCTCGAAGGGGCAACCGAACGAGGCGGCGATGGTGACGCTCGTGCCGATACCCGCCTCCTTCGCCACGCCTGCGATCCCCGCGAAGACCTCCACCGACTCAGCGGTGGACATGCCCTGGTTCCGCTGACAGAAGGTCTCACTGGCGACGACCACGGCGTTGACCTCGTCGACGCCGGCCTCGAGAGCGCGGTCGAAACCACGCCGGTTGAGCACGAGGCCGATCCGGCTGATCCCTTCCGCTGCGGGCACTGCCGCCATCACGGCGTCGGCGTCGGCCATCTGCGGCACGCGCGTGGGGTTGACGAAGCTGGTCGCCTCGAAGCGGGACACGCCGGCGGCAACGAGCCGTTCGATGAGTTCCACCTTCACGCCGGTGGAGGGCATCGCAGGGTCGCTCTGCAGTCCGTCGCGTGGTGCGACCTCGACGATCTCGACGCGTTCGCTCATGCTGGTCCCTCTCGCCGCGTGGCGCCTTCTTGACACCTTCCGACCTCGAATCGTAGGTTTCACGAATTGTAACAGTGTTCCACTGAGTGGAACACTGGCTGGAGGGACCATCGACCCTCCCCACCGACGAACGAATCAGATCAGACGAGGAGATGAGGTGGCAACACCGCTCGAGGACATCCGTGTGCTGGAGATGGGGGTACTGCTCGCCGGGCCCTTCTGTGGGCAGCTCCTGGCCGACTTCGGCGCCGACCTCATCAAGGTCGAACAGCCCGGCGTGGGCGACCCGATGCGCGACTGGGGCCGGGAGAAGTCGGGGGGCCAGTCGTTGTGGTGGCCTGTCGTGGCGCGGGGCAAGAAGTCGCTCACCCTCGACCTCCGTGAGGAGGCCGGCCAGGAGATCATCAAGGAACTGATCACCGACACCGACATCCTCATCGAGAACTTCCGCCCCGGCACCATGGAACGTTGGGGCATGGGCTACGAGGACCTCGCCGAGATCAACCCTCGCCTCATCATGGTGCGGGTGACCGGCTTCGGCCAGTACGGCCCGTACGCCAGCCAGCCGGGATACGGATCCGTCGGCGAGGCGATGGGCGGATTGCGCTACGTGGTCGGCGACCCGAGCACTCCCCCGAGCCGGATGGGCATCTCGATCGGCGACACCCTGGCCGCCACCTTCGCCTGTGTCGGCGCACTGACCGCCCTCCACGCCCGCGAACGCACCGGCCGCGGCCAGGTCGTCGACTCCGCCATCTACGAGGCGGTGCTCGGCGTGATGGAGTCACTGATCCCCGAGTACGCGGTCACCGGCTACGTCCGTGAGCGCACCGGTTCGATCATCCCGAACGTGGCTCCCTCCAACGTGTACCCGAGCAAGGACGGCCAGATGGTGCTCCTCGCCGCCAACCAGGACACGGTGTTCGGGCGGCTGGCCGAGGCGATGGGACGACCCGAACTGGCCACCGACGAGCGCTACTCCACCCACACCGCCCGAGGCGTCCGCCAGCAGGAACTCGACGATCTCATCGGGGAGTGGACGTCGCAACACACCTCGGCCGAGCTGAACGAGATCCTCGTCGAGCACGCCATCCCGACGGGCCCGATCTACCGGGCGCCCGAGATGCTCGACGACGCCCACTTCGCAGCCCGCAACGCCATCATCGAGATGACCCACCCCGAGCTCGGTGAACTGCCGATGCAGAACGTGGCGCCGAAGCTGTCCGACACCCCCGGCGAGGTCCGGTGGGTGGGCCCCGAACTCGGCCAGCACACCCGTGAGGTCCTTGCCGACGTGCTCGGCAAGTCCGACGACGAGATCGACTCCTTGGCCGAAGCCGGGATCATCTGATGACCCGTCAGCACGGGTGCGTCCGCATGCAGGGACGCGCTCCGCGCCTTCGGGGCCCGGCGCATCTCCGTGTTCAGCCCCTGTCAACCGGTGGCGGACGAACAGGTCTCCACGTTCTTCACCGGAGCCGGCTTCGAGGTCGCCCCCGTCACCGGGCTGCGCTGCGCATCGGCCACCGCCATCGCCGAGGTCCACGAGCCCCGACGACGCGAGGTCGTGACCGAACTCGACGGGCCCGACGTCGACGCGATCGTCCAGGTCGGCACGAACCTCTCCTTCGTCTCGCTCGCAGCCCGGTTGGAGGCCGAAGCGGGCTGCGGCGACGCGCCGCTCGTGTCGCGTCACGATGCGTTCTCGACGGCCCCGAGCCGACCGGACAGCTCACGGGTCTGTTCCACCAACTGTGCCGCGACGCCTGCGATCTCGGAGCGGAACCGCTCGACCGGCCCGCACACGCTGATGACCGCGACCGGCTCTCCGGCCTCGTCGAGGATCGGCGCAGCGACCGACCCGGCACCGAACTGGCGCTCGCCCAGCGAGACGGCGAACCCTTGCTGACGAATGCGGTCGAGCTCCCGGCGCAGTTCGGCGGGATCGGTGATGGTCTCGTCGGTCAGCGCGGACAGCGAGCGCTCGGCGATGTACTCCTCCCGCTCGTCGTCGGGCAGCCATGCCAGGAACGCCTTCGAGGAGGAACCGGCGTGGAGCGGGAACGAGGCTCCGACCTGCACGGTCATCTTCACCTCGCGAGACGGGGTCACCTGGTCGACATAGATCCGTTCCACCCCGTGCCGAACCGACATGGTCGCGGTCTCGTTGGTCGACTCCGACAGCTCGCGCATCGCCTCCAGCGCGAGAGCCCGGATGTCGAGCTGGCTGCGGTAGGCGGCCGCCAGCTTCAGCACGGCCGGCCCGAGCGAGTACCGCCGGGTCTGGCGGTCGGTCGAGACGAGGTCCCGCTCGCGTAGCGAAGTGAGGATGCGGTGGACGACGGCCTTCGAGATGTCGAGTTCCCGGGCGATCTCGGTGACCCCCAGGGTGCCCGCGGAACGGCTGAACAAGAAGAGCACGTCGGCGGCACGTTCGATCGTCGCCACGCTGCGGGCTGGTGGTGCGTCGGTCATCGTCCCCTCGCCGAGTCGGGCGGCCACAGTGTTCCGCTCACCGGATCACTGTACCGCTCGGCCATGAACACGGAAGAGGGGGCCCAGATGGACAACGTTTCCACTCCTCACTATGACGCCGACCTTTGGCGCGGTGCGCGAAGTCGGAATATCGTTCCGCTCAAAGAAACAACGTTCCTGCAGCCCACATGACCGATCACACCTCTTCCAGCACGGGCCCGCTCTCCGGACTACGCGTTCTCGACGCGTCGACGGTGCTGGCCGGACCGCTCGCCTGCCAGATCCTCGGCGACTACGGCGCCGACGTCATCAAGGTCGAGCACCCACGCGGCGACGCGCTGCGCGGCCACGGGCTGCAGGTCGACGGGGAGGGCCTGTGGTGGAAGATGGTGTCACGCAACAAGCGTTGCCTGGCCCTCTATCTGGGTGATCCTGCGGGTGCCGACGTGTTCCGGCGGCTCGTCGCCGACGCCGACGTGGTCGTCGAGAACTTCCGCCCCGGCACCTTCGAACGCTGGGGCCTCGCTCCCGACGAGCTCCTCGCCATCAACCCGCGCCTCGTGATGTGCCGGGTCACCGGTTTCGGCCAGGACGGCCCCTACGCGGACCGACCCGCCTTCGGCACGCTCGTCGAGGCCATGAGCGGGTTCGCGTCGATGACGGGCGAACCCGACGGCCCGCCCACCCTGCCTCCGTTCGGCCTCGCCGATTCGGTCGCTGCGCTGAGCGCCGTGTCGGCGATCACGATGGCACTCCGACACAGCGAGGCCACCGGATGCGGTCAGGTGATCGACCAGAGCATCCTGGAACCGCTGGTCATGGCACTCGGACCGCACATCCTCAACTACGACCACACGGGCACGGTCCCCCCTCGCACGGGCAACCGCTCCACCAACAACGCACCGCGCAACACCTACGTCACCGCCGACGGCCGCTGGGTCGCGGTGTCGGCCAGTGCCGACTCGATCGCCCAGCGGGCTGTCGAACTCGTCGGCCGGGGCGACCTCGCCGAGAACGACTGGTTCTGGTCGGGCGCCGGCCGCGCGGAACACGTCGAGGAGATCGATGCCGCGATGGCCGAGTGGATCGGCGCCCGCCCCATCGACGAGGTGGTCGAGGCGTTCGCCGAGGCGGAAGTGGCCCTCGCCCCTGTCTATGAGGTGGACCAGTACCTCGACGACCCACAGGTCCGGCATCGGGGTTCGGTCGTCACCGTCGACGACCCACAGATCGGTCAGATGCGCATGCAGAACGTCCTGTTCCAGATGTCCGAGACACCCGGAAGCATCAGCCACACCGGGCGACCCATCGGCGCCGACACC
Source organism: uncultured Ilumatobacteraceae bacterium (assembly GCA_965601935.1). Classification (GTDB taxonomy): domain Bacteria; phylum Actinomycetota; class Acidimicrobiia; order Acidimicrobiales; family Ilumatobacteraceae; genus CBFCWZ01. The sequence goes on along the minus strand of CBFCWZ010000025.1, from coordinate 2,814 downwards.
GACGAGATCCTCGCCGAGGCCGGACTGACCGTCGAGGAGATCACCGAGCTGCGCTCCAGGAAGGTGGCGTCATGAGTTCCGTCGCAGAGGCCCTCGCCGCGTCGAGAGTGATCGACCTCGGCCGGCCGTACGTCAACGCGATGCCCCAGTCGCCGAACCACCCGGCGTTCCGCCACTGTCTCGACCGGCGCCACGGCGACCATGTCCGGGCCGACGGCGGGTCGGTGGCAGCCGACCTCCTCACCATGGGCACCCACGTCGGCACCCACGTCGACGCGCTCGCCCATGTGAGCCACGACGGCTGGCTGCACGGCGGCGTCGATGCAGCCGACGCCCAGGTGGGCGGGCGCTTCGAGTCCCTCGGGATCGACGAACTCCCCCCGTTCGCCGGGCGTGGAGTCCTGCTCGACGTACCCGCCGCGCTGGGCACCGACGTGCTCGACGGTGGGTACGAGATCACCGTGGCCGACCTCGAGAAGACGGTCGAGAAGCAGGGCACCCCACCCCACCCCGGCGACACCATCCTCATCCGCAGCGGCTGGGCGGCGCACTGGGACGACCCGGCGACCTACCGTGGCGACGAGACCGGCACCCCCGGTGTCGGTGAGGCAGGAGCCCGCTGGCTCGCCGCCCAGCACCCCGCCCTGGTCGGGGCCGACACGATCGCCTTCGAGCAGATCCCCGCCGGCGCGGGCCACGCCCTGCTCCTGGCCCATCGCGTGCTGCTGGTCGAGCACGGGGTCAACATCGTCGAGGCGCTCGATCTCGACGAACTCGGCGCCACGGGCCAGCACGTCGTCGGGTTCGTGCTGGCGCACCTCAACATCCTCGGCGGGACCGGCGCACCGGTCCGCCCGTTGGCTCTCGTCGAACCGTGAGCGTCACCGAGCCCGTCCTCGCTCGCCCCGCCGAACTGGCTGTCGGCCCCGTTCCGGCCCGCACCCTCGCCGACATGCCCGCCCGGGTGCTCGACATCGTGGGCATCGCATCCGTGCTGCAGCGCTCGACACGAGCCAGGCCGTGATCGGCTACGCGATCGACACGGCCCGTGGGGTCGCCACCATTGCGGAGGCGCTGGCCTCGCTCGACTCCTGATCAGGCGGCGGCGTGGCGGTGTCGCCGTGCCAGCAGGGCGTCGGACACCTCGCGGATCGCGAGGACGACGAAGAACAGACCGACGCTGAAGCCGGCCATCGTGGCTCCACCCGCGGTGCCGTGGTGGAAGCTGACGAGCAGCCCGAGGAAGACGGCGATCGCCCCGAAGCCCATCGATGCGAGCATCATCCATGGAACCCGGCGAACCACCAGGGAGGCCGTGGCCGGTGGGCCGACCAGCAGCCCGAACACGAGCAGGGTGCCCACCGCCTGGAAGCTGGCCACGATGCTGAGCGCCAGCAGCGCCATCAGCGCGGCGTGGGCCAACGCGGGCCGCATCCCCAGGGTGACGGCCTTCTCCCGGTTGAAGGTGAGGGCCATGAACGGCCGGTACAGCACGACGCTCGCCACCAGGACGATCGCGGCGGCGACCAGTTGCCCGCGGATGTCCTCCCGTGTCACGCCCAACACGTCGCCGAACAGCAGGGTCGTGGCCTCGGTCGAGAACGACTGGGCGCGGGAGATGATGATGATGCCGAGCGAGAGCATGCCGACGAAGAGAAGGCCGATGCCGGTGTCCTCCCGAACGGCCTGACGTGACGACACCAGGGTGACGAGCACCCCCATCAGCAGCGCTGCGCCGAGTGCCCCGATGACGGGACTGAATCCCCAGAGGACGGCGAGAGCGATGCCCGGGATCACCCCGTGGGCGAGAGCGTCGCCGAGGAAGGCGAGCCCGCGCAGCACGACCCAGGTGCCGACCACCGATGTCGCCACGACGGCGATGAGGCCGGCGAGCAACGACCGCTGCATGAAGGCCGGCTCGAACGCCTCGGTGATCAGATCCATGGCGACATCTTGGCAGTGGGCACCCGTGTCCGGGTCAGCCCAGCGCGGCAGCGATCCGCTGGACGTTCGTCTCCAACATCGTGATGTAGGTGTCGGCGCCGGAGCCGTCCTCGCCGAGCGAGCCGGTGTACAGCTCGACCACTTCGACGTCGTTTCCGACCTCGTCGGCAAGCGCCTGAGCCACGTCGTCGGATGACTGGCTGTCGCTGAAGACGGCCGGCACCATCTCCTGCTCCACGACCTCGGCGAGCTCGACGAGCTCGGCCGCGCTGGTCGCGTCGCCGGTGTCGAGGCCGGAGGGGATCACCGTACCGACCACCTCGAAGTCGTACCGGTCGGCGAAGTACGCGTAGGAGTCGTGGTTGGTGACCAGCTTCCGTCGATCCGACCCCACGATGGTCAGCGCGTCGACTGACTCGGCGTCGAGTGTGTCGAGTTCGGCGAGGTAGTCCGCCGTCGCGGCGTCGAGCGCGTCGGCGTCGATCCCCTCCAGCGTCTCGGCGAAGAAGGCCACCATTCCCTGCACCGACTCCGCCATGCGCACCGGATCGAGCCAGAAGTGCGGGTCCACCGAGCCGTGGTCGTGCTCGTCGTGACCCTCATCGTCCGCGTGGTCCTCCTCGTGGTCCTCCTCGTCCTCGTGACCTTCCTCGTCCTCATGACCGTCCTCGTGGTCCTCGTCGCCGAATCCGAGAACCTCACCGACGGCGGAGATCGCTTCGAAGGTCGGCACACCGTCGGACTCGACCGACTCGATCACGTCGAGCATTCCCTCTTCGAAGTTGGCGCCGTTGCTCACGACGGCATCGGCCTGGGTCATCTCGTTGACCTGTTGGGCCGATGCCTGGAACACGTGCGGATCCGAGCCCG